>WQXA01000016.1 GCA_009785095.1 Candidatus Saccharimonadota bacterium
CGTCGCTAACCATCTTGCCATTATCGAGCGTGATGACGCGCGTGTTCAGCCTATTGACGATCTCGGTGGAATGCGTAATCAAAACAACCGTGGTGCCAAATTTGTTGATCTTGGTGAGCAGCCGCACAATTTCCCAGGAATTTTTCGGATCAAGGTTGCCCGTCGGCTCATCCGCAATCAGAATTTTTGGTTGTCGCACCATGGCGCGCGCAATAGCCACTCGTTGTCGCTCGCCACCAGAAAGCTCGCGCGGGAAACTTTTGCTTTTGCCGCGCAGCCCGACCAACTCGAGTATTTTCGGCACGTTGGTTTTGATTTCACGATTCGTTGCCCCAGAAATCTCTAGACTCAAAGCCACATTTTCGAAAACCGTGCGGTTCGGCAATAATTTAAAATCCTGGAACACGACGCCGATTTTGCGCCGCAGCAGCGGCACGTCGCGATCGTCGAGCGTGTCGTAATCAATTCCGCCAACCACTATTTTGCCCGCGGTTGGTTTTTCTTCGCGCGTCAAAAGTTTCAGCAGCGTCGATTTGCCCGCTCCGCTCGCTCCGACAACAATCGCAAACTCGCGCGGCCGGATGTGCAGCGTGACCTTGTCCAGCGCTGGCCGCAAGCCCTGTTTGTATGACTTGGAAACCCTGTCCAGTAAAATCATAAGGATATTGTAACACGAAAATTTTTTCCGACAAAACTACTCTTGCACGGCATAGACGATCACGCGCTTATCAGAAGTCTGGGTGCGATAATTGAATTTGCCCGTACAACTCATCAGTGTCAGGCCTTTCATGGCACCGTCCGGCACGTTGAGGATTTTTTTCATATCGACTTGGCTAGCGTTGATAGTCTCACTACTCGTGACTCGATAGTAAATCTGCTTGCCGTCACCTCGCTCGATGATGATCCGATCGCCGGCTTTTAGTTTCGGCAGATCATCAAAGGCCGCCTTGTACGTGGAGGCGAACGCGGTATGTCCGTTGATGAAAACCTGACCTTCCTGCCCGGGCTTGGCGGAACCGTCGTACCACGCCACGTCGTTGACATTTTTGGCAGCATCGATTTTGCCTTTGCTGTTGATGCCGACGCTCAAGACTCGCGCTCGGGCGTTAACGGTCGGCAGATAAACATAGCGCGCCTGGTCGGCCGGCACAGTATAAGCCGACCAAGCTTGGTTGCTGATACTAGTAGTGTCAACCCCTGACGGCGCAGTTTCGTTGATAGCCACCGCCGTCACTGGACTCGAGACAGTACCTTGGAGCGTCTTATTAACCAACCAAGTATCCCACGCCAAATAACCACTCGCCGCCAGGATGGTCAGCACGATAACCGTCCTAAGGAAAGCAAATAGATGACGTTTGTTGATTTTTAGCTCGAAAGATAGCCGCGGCAGCCGGTTCTCGACTGCCGCTTCGCCGCTATCATTCACAACCAGAGAAGCTGGAGTTGTTGTGGTCATGGTTTTGGTGGTGTCGGCCGCCGCTGTTAGGGCTTGTGTGGTAAAATTCGAATTCGTTTTTTTAGTGTTCGGGGTGGTTTTGGGTGCTTGCGGCGGCGCTACTTTGGCTTTGGTTTTTACCTCGGCCTTGACTTTGGTTTTGGCACTGCGTTGCGTTGTTAATTTGTGCGCCAATTTGGGACGCAGCCCTTTGGCTTTTGCGATCTTTTTGGCTTTCGGTTTGTTATCAATAAAATCATTCAGTAGATCATCCACCGAAATCACCGGGTTCGTCGGTTTTACTTCGGGTTTTGGTTCGGGCTTCGGCTCAGGCGGTTTCTGCCTCGGCTCGGGTTTCGGCATTGGTTTCGATTCGAGCTTGGCGACCATGTCCATCGCCCTACCATGATGAACTCGTCGAGCTGGTGGCGCCATTGGCTTCTCAACCGGTCGCTCCGGTACCACAACCGGCCGCGACAGATTAGCCAGCGGATCATAACGATCACGCGACAGCCCGAAAAAGTTCGTATTCGACATTTTTGTCTCCTATTTGTGTCTGTTTTAGCCTGTTTGTTTTTTGGCTATGCTTATATTGTAACGCACTTTTTAATGCAATGCAAGGGTTTTCCATTGGGACAGATCTCTTCTCGCGCTCCCGCCAGATTACACTAGAGTCGTATAAATTATCAACCGATTTTCGGCTGTGCCAATACTAGAATTATAAGCCCCGTCACAGGTCATCAGATTCAAACCCTGCCCGACGCCGCCGTAAACGACCAAGGCTCGGTGCATATTCACTTGGGCGAGCGGCGTGATTTCGGTCGCCCGCACGGTGTATTTATACGATTCGCCACCGGCGAGCGCGATCGTGACTTGGTCGCCGACCGCTAACTTACCGAGATTTCGAAAAATACCGCTTCTGTGGCCGTCAATAAAAGTCGCCGGGTAGACGCCATCTTGCGTTCCGGCGCGTGACGATTGGTTGAACCAGGCCGGCAAACTAGCGTGGACATCGACCGCGCCGCCGCTGGTTAGGCCAACCGTCGCCAAACAAGAGTTTAGGCCGATTTTCGGGATAATCAACCGATCGCAAGATTGCGTTGACCCCTGGGCGGTCGTACGGCTAGCCGCGTTACTGCGAGCCGACGACGTAGACGCTACTCGCGCTCGTCCGGCGGTTTCTTTTGCCTTTTTCTCTTCCTGGGCGATCAAATATTTGGCGCGAGCTTCCTGGTCGATCGATTGCGCCGCCGCGAGCTCTGGAACCGTTGTCGTGCTCCCAGCGTTAGCAGCCTCGGCCTGGAAAGCACCGACGCTCAAACTGGCAGTCACCGCCACCGCCGTAGCCGTCAAAATCCAATCGATCAAAAATCGTCTCATCCTCACCTCTCGAAACTAAAAACGCGGGGGGCAAAACCCTCCGCGCGGCACTATTTGTGCCTTATCTTTTCATTATAGCATACTTTGGTAAAAAATGCAATGTTTATTGCAAAAGGGCTTGACAACACCCCCCCCCATTACATTATAATGGCGCATATGAGACATTTTAGGAAGTGTTGTTGAACTAATGGTGTTAATTTCGAGAAAGGACAGAGTGAGATGTCAGTTGAATTAGATGCATTAATTTCCAAGAAAGAAGAGATCGGGGTCGCTATGGCAGCAAGGCGGCAAGCGATGGTGGCAGTGGTTATGGAAGGCCTTTGTTCGGCGAATCCCTCTGTAGCATGCGCCGTAGACGGTGAGACGGTATGCCCGATGCTCAAAGAAGTAACTTTCGAGGATGGCAAGCCGCCACAAGGTAGGGGTATTATTGGCCTGCCGCCCGCAGTTTACGAATGTATTGCGAGCAATGATATTTGCCCTATTATCGCTACGATGGTCGCATCAGCAGATCCTGTCGAGAAAGTAGTCACCCCCGGCAAAAGGCGCCGGTTTAGAGAAGATATACCGCCTGAAACGAAATCTGTGTTTGTCATGCCACCAAACGATTGTGTGACCAAAGGTGACGTACCGTGGTATAACAAGGAGCATGCAAGACTTTCTGATTTTGGCAATGGTAGAGCACATGGCGTACCCATTCTTGCTCAATTAATGCTATCAGGCCGCCCCGACGAACAGGTACGAAGTAGGGAGTTTACAGACGAAGGAGGCTTAGTAAACGAAGCGCTTGAAGTTGCGGACGGCTGTAGACGAGCTTTGGCAGCGAAGCTTGTTACTGAAGAAACACTACTTATGGGTGATCAAGATTATAGTAAACTGGCAGTAGAGCTAAGTGCCATCACCGCTCAAATAAATGCCATTAAAGAAGCTGGGCTAGTAGCAACTCAAGCGGCAACGGCCGATCAAATAAGAACCGTAGCAAACGAAATGCTTGGTGCCCCTCAGTAGATAGATCTCATATTAAATAGTCCGATCTTCCAACCACGCCGCGATAAATCCGTCAATTTTTCCGTTCAATACGGCGTCGGGGTCTTTTTCCTCGTACTTGGTGCGGGTGTCTTTGACTAATTTATAGGGGTGGAGCACGTAGTTGCGAATTTGCGCGCCCCAGGACGCCGATTCGCCCGCCCGCAAATCGCTCAGGTTTTCGACATGCTGTTCCATCTGGAGCGCCGCCAATTTACCGCGCAGGATTTCCATGGCTTTCTCGCGATTTTGGATCTGCGAACGCTCGTTTTGGATGGCCACCACGATGCCGGTCGGCAGATGCGTGATGCGCACGGCCGAGTCGGTGGTATTGACCGATTGCCCACCGTGACCGCCGCTCCGATAGACGTCGATTTTGAGATCTTTTTCGTCGATTTTCACCGCATCCGGCGCGTCGATTTTTGGCAAGATCTCGACCAAGGCAAAGGAAGTTTCCCGACTTTCCGCGTTAAATGGGCTGAGCCGCACCAAGCGGTGCACGCCGTTTTCGCCCGCCAATTTTCCATAAGCGAACGCGCCGCTGATTTCGATAACGCTGGTTTTGACGCCGGCAGTTTCGCCCGGAGAACGCTCAATGATTTGCGTTTTATAGCCCGATTTTTCCGCCCAACGCAGATACATCCGCTCCAACATTTCGGTGAAATCCTGGGCATCATCGCCGCCCGCGCCGGCCGACAAACGCAAAATCGCATCCCCGGCGTCGTACTGACCGCTGAAAGATAATTGTTGTTTTAGCGCCGCGAAATCGCTTTCAAGCGCCGCGATCTGCCCGTCAAACTCGTCCATTAGCTCATCGCCAGAAATTTCTAATAGCTCACGCAAATCCTCGACCTGCGCCTCTAGCACCAGCCACGGATCGACCTGGTTTTTTAGCTCCGACAACTTTTTGGCCGTCGCCTGAGCGTGGCCAGGATCATGCCAAATCTCCGGCTTCGCTAGTTCTTTTTCGAGCGATGCGATTTCTTTTCGCTTGGTCGGCAAATCTAACTTGGATTGCGCCGCCTTGATTTCGTCACGCAAATAATCTAAACGCTTTGCTAAATCATTCTTCATGAGTACATTGTATCAAAAATTAAGACAATATTCTAAGACGCCAAGAGTTTCAGGAGTCAAATCTCACAACACCACACCCAGATAATCGGTGGGCTGCATGGCGGCGACCTGTTCCATGGTTTCGCTGATTTTGCGCGGCACGATAGCGTTGGCAACATGCACAATGTGATCGAGATTGTCGGTGATGGAATAGAGTTCGCGATCGCCAACGGCAATCATTTCGGCTCCTACCATTTTGACCCTAAAAAAGTCGTCCAGCGGTTGCCAAAATTCGCGGCCGAACAAAATGATCGGTACCGAAGGGATTTTCTCGGTTTGCACCAACGTCAACAGCTCGGAAAACTCGTCGACCGTGCCGAAACCGCCGGGGAAATAGACATAGACTTTGGACGCCATGGCTAGCATGACTTTGCGGGCAAAGAAATAATGAAATTGCAAACTGTCCGTGGTGTATTGGTTCAAAGCCTGCTCGTGCGGCAGCTCGATATTGAGACCGATCGATTGGCCGCCGACCTCGTAGGCACCCCGATTGGCCGCCTCCATGATGCCGTTGCCACCGCCCGTAATCACCGGATGGCCGGCCTGGGCTAGCTTTTGCCCCAATTCACGGGCTTTTATGTAGTACGGATCAGTTTCTGGCGCCCGCGCCGAGCCGAAAACCGTCACGCCCTGGTTGAAAGTTTTCAATTTCGTCAACCCCTGAATCAGATCCTTGGCATAGCGCATCACCCGCTCGACATCCTCTATCGACAGATTTTTGTTGTTTTTGAGCTGTTCTAGCCAAATTTGTTCCATGATGCTAATAGTTTATCACAATTTCGGCGACAGGTCGCGTATTACGTCCGTCAAACGTCGCGCTATCGCCGCTATTGGTTCGACTATGGCAATATTCGATGGCAAATTGGCACGCAGATCTTTTTCGATCGCTAGGTAGTGCGTACAGCCGAGCACAATCTCATCGACATTCTCGCGCTGCGCTAATTCGACGACCGCCGCCAAGTCCGCCGCCATGGATTCATCGTTCTCGATTTTGAGCGCCCACGTCGAGCAATCCGGTTCTATCACTTTGATACCGTCGGCGTAGCGTTTTTTCAGAGCCAAATATTTTGCTGATTTTAGCGTCGTCGGCGTCGCTAGAACCATAATTTTCTTGGCCTTAGTATCATTGGCGGCTGGTTTTATGGCTGGCTCAAACCCGATAAAGCTATGATCAGGATATTTCGCTCTGAGATAAGAAATCGCCACGGCCGTGACAGTATTACAGGCGACAATAATGATTCTCGCCTGCTCTAATAGCGGTTGCATGGCGGCATCAGCCAACCTAGCAATTTCGCCCGGCGTTTTGTCGCCATACGGCAAGTGCAATTGGTCATTCACGACCAGGAACGAAAACTGACGCTCGGGAAAGAAATAGCGCAGTTGTTTGGCTACGATCTCACCGCCTTTGCCACTATCGAAAATGCCGATCGTCATTGGAACTACCCCCATTCTGTGAGGTCTTTTACTGCTTCGATAAATTGTTCGCCGCGATCCTGGTAGTCGCGGAACATGTCAAAACTAGCGGCCGCCGGCGACAAAATAACCACATCACCAGGTTCGGTTGCCTTGTCGACAATTTGTACAATTTCGTACAGTTTTTGGTTGTCGAGTTTATGGATTGGCGTGCTAGTTTTGGCGCCAATTTGTTGAGCCACTTTGTCACGATTCGCACCAATGGCGAAAATCTGCCTGGTGTTTGATCGCTCAATGACTTCGCCTAGCGAGCCATAATCCGCGCCTTTGTCGTGCCCGCCGATAATTAAAATTTTCGGCTCGTCGAATGACTTCACCGCCGCGATAGCTGAGCCTGGCGTGGTGGCAATGCTGTCGTCATAATATTTCACTCCTCCAATTTCACGCACGAATTTCAAGCGATGTGGTAAGCCATCAAAGCCGCTCAAGCCGATTTTTATTGCTTTTCGTAGGTTCGTTATCAACTCAGTTTCGGAATCACCCAAAGAAGCGGGAGCTGAGATTGTAGCAATAACCGCCGAGATCGCCGCAGCGGCATTCCTGAGGTTATGTTCGCCCGGTAATTTAACCACGTCGGTCGGACAAATATCTATGGTATTATAATAAAATTTTCCCTGTTCGATGTGAACAAATTTTTTGTTCAAGAACGGTATTTTCTGTCCTTTGCTAGTTTCCGCCATTTCGCGCACCAACGCATCATTTTCATTATAAATCGCCACGTCATCGGGCTTTTGATAAGCAAAAATATGTGACTTTGCTTCCACGTATTCCGCAAAATTTTCGTGTACGTCCAAATGATCCGGCTCAATCAAAGTCATCACCGCCACATGCGGCGATTGGTTCATGTCCCATAATTGGAACGACGACAGCTCGTAGACCACGATGTCGTCTGGTTTGACATGCGGCAAAACTTCGAGCGCCGGGACGCCGATATTGCCGATTAGGTGAACATTTTTGTTGGCTGCTTTTAAAATTTCCGCGATAAATGAACAGGTCGTGCCTTTGCCTTTGGTGCCGGTCACGCCAATAATCGGTGCCGGGCATTCGGCGAAAAATTCGCGAGTTGACGACCAATGTTTATCCTTTTGGGCAATTTTATTCGGCATCAAGCCAGCCGTCCGCATCACCAGATCAAAATCTCGGATTTGGTCGAACGCGTCCGCGCCCAACACTGTTTTCACTCCATTCGGCACGTCGGCCAGGTCAGCGTTTTCGTCAAAAATCGTGAAAGTCGCCTCTGGAAATTTATTCTGGAGATATTCCAGATTCGCCCGCCCCTCTAAACCATAACCCGCAATCGCGATTTTCATGTGTACAATTATATCATGGTTCCAGCACTAACTTTTCTAGATTCCGGATCAAGTCCGGAATGACAAAGCGATGTCCGAAGCCAAATCTCTTACCCGAGACCGTCCGGAGTTACGACGAGGCGAGAGCAAATTTCCCTGTGACGACAGGTGAAATTTGCGTGTCGAGGGAAGACGATTTGGCTTCGGGTGGCGATCTGGTCTAAAACAGCTCACCCAACTTTTCATGCAGCATTTCGGCGACCGCTTTTTCGGTGTTGCCGTATAGCCCGATACCCCAGGCACCAGCGGCGAAAAACTGTCGCGCCGTATCAACGATGCGGTTTTTGGAAATTTTCTTGATGCGGGTCGGCTGCGCGGCGAAATCTTCGATCCGGCCGTCAAAGAAATAACGCACCGCCAGCCAATTGTTGAGCTGTCCGACCGTCTGGATACCCATTTGATGCCGCCCTAGAGCGTATTGTTTGGCCGCTTCGATTTCCGCCTCAGACAAATCACCCTCTTGGACGCGTCGAATTTCCCGCACCATGAGGTCAAATAGCTTGTTCAATTTGTCCGCCTCGACGGATGCTCCGAAATCCCAAGAAGAATTATGCTCGCTAGCCGACGTGTCCGACCAGATACCGTAAACCAATCCTTTGGTGCGCGCTTCGCCCTGGATGCGCGAATGTAGCGTCCCGTTCAAGATATGATTCAAGGCCTCCATGGCCGCGTCTTCGTCGTCACTCAAACGTCGCGGCAAGTTCATCGTCCAACCAAAAGTGATATCCGGCACATCTTTGCGGCGAATCACGAATGGCGCAAAACTATGCATTTCATCGACCGGCAACGGCGGTCGCTCGCCTTCCCTTAGATCAAAACTGTTCAGAATCTCGCGCAGTCTACCCAATTTGCCGGAAAAATCGCCCGCTACCACAAAGCGCAAATTGCCCGCTTTGTGCGTTCGCGCATAGTGCTCGCGAATATCACGCACCGAAATGTTCGGCATGACCTCGAGGCGTTCGTGATACGTCAAAGTATTTTCACCGATAGCCTGCGCTAGTTTCGGCCACAACACCCGCTCGGCTTTTGACAAATATCCGGTCAATTCCGATTTGACATTGCCATACTCGGCGGTGAATTCGTCCTCGGTGAATTTCGGATCACAAATCGCTGATTTCTGTAAGGCCAAAATCCGCTCCCATTCGAAATTGGCACATTCCGCTATGTAGCACATCGCGATATCAGAAGTCCAAGCATTATGATACGCCCCGTTCTCGGTGAAAACTGCGTCGTAATCCGCGCCGGATTTGAATCCATTGTTGGCTCCGAACGCCATGTGCTCCATGATATGCGCAGTTTCCCATTTTTCGCGCGCCTGGCGCACGAATCGATTGCCCGCCCGAAAGTGAAATTGGGCACTAGTGACCGGCGCTGACGGCACATTAACAATCAGCCCGCGTCCGCCTGATTTTAAGACATACTCTGATACTTCGTATTGCATTTAGGCAAGCTCTCGCTTAAAAGTTTTCTCGCGCACTGCAAATATTCTAACACGATTCTCGAAAGAGTTCAATTTTTCTTATTTGGTTTCGTTATTAGCTCGCGCAGATCGTCATTTTCCCGATCAATTTCCCTAACTTCGCGCAAAATTTTGTCGTTGTCGCGATCGATGTGATGAATTTCGTCGATGCTTATTTTCATTTCGTGCGCGATTTTGTGCAGCTCGCGCGACGTTCGAGCATTATCTAGTCCCTGTAAAACAGCCAAAATCACCGCCACCAAGGCCACACTAAAAGTAATAATTTCATAAGCCGTCTCGAGAGTGTTGGTGTTCTCATTTATGACCTGCAAGATCACCGCGACCAACGCCATCGTGGCGATCAAAACGAGCGTCGCGCGGGTAAAAACTTCGAATTTCTTCATGGCTCCATTCTATCACAACCACAAGCAATTTTTAAAAGAAGTTTCATTCAAACTTAATTTCCGGATAAATCGCCCGTGTCACAGTATCGATTTCGCGACGTAGCTGCGGGAAAGGCACCCCTTCGCGCGCCGTGACGCCCTCGAAAATCCAAAAGACCCGCTCGCTATGACCCCAACCGCAAGCCGGCGGCATGCCATACTCTAGCATCTCCACAAAATCAATATCGAGCATTTGCGCTTCCTGGTCGCCGGCGTCACGCATCTGTTGCTGTTCCATAAAACGCGCCAGTTGATCCTCGGGATCATTCAGCTCCGAAAAGCCATTACCTAGCTCGGTGCCGGCAATGATTGGGTGAAATCGCTGAGCGCTAACACCGTCATCGGCCGTCTTGGCGAGCGGCGACAGAAATTTCGGCTCGTTGATTACCCAGGTCGGCCCGCCCAAGTCGGCGCGGACGGCTTTCCACAATTTGTCGATACCGCGCGGGATGCTATCGTTTTTCTCGACTTCGAGCTTGTTATCGCGCAGAGCCCGCCCGACTTCCTCGAGTGATGTGTTATAAACATCGATGCCATATCGTTCCTGAATCAGATCCGGATAACTTTTGACCTCCCATTGACTACTCATATCAATATCAAAACCGCGAATTTTGAACTGTAACGTGCCAAAAGTTTCCTGCAACATATATTTATACATTTCCTCCATAAAATCGCGGCCGTCCTGCCAATCCCAATACGCCGCGTACCACTCCATCGCCACATGCTCCGGCAGATGTTCGTCGCTATAGTTTTCGTTCCGAAAGCGCGGCCCGATGTCGTAGACTTTTTCGTAACCAGCACCGAGCAATCGTTTCAAAGGCAGCTCATGACTGATCCTGAGATAAAAATCCTGCCCCAGAGCGTCCATGTGCGTGCGAAACGGATTCGCGTCCGCGCCGCCCGTCGTGTGTTCCAAAACCGAGGTGTTGATTTCAATAAAACCATTTTTGTTTAGGAAATCGCGGTTGGCTTGCCAGAATTTACTGCGACGAATAAAGCGATCGCGCACCTCGCCGTTGACGTTCATATCGATATAACGCCGGCGCATGCGTTCGTCTTTGTTGGTGAAACCTTGACGATCGGGCATCGGCCGTAGGGCTTTGGTCAGGAGTTGTAGCTCAACCACATCGACCGATATCTCGCCGGTTTTCGTCCTAATGAGCTCGCCGGTCGCAGCCACAAAATCGCCGGTATCGAGCAGATTTAGCTCGTTCATGCCAATCGTGCCGCGCTCCGAATTGAGCGGTTCGACATGATCGCCACTCATAAAAAGTTGCATCTCGCCGCTAAAATCCTTAACCACAAAAAAGGCGATCTTGCCAAATTTGCGGATGCCGACGATGCGTCCCGCTACTGTGACACGCTGTCCCGCTAGCTCGTCGAAATCGGTCGTAATTTCCGTAATTGGTCGACGATTCTCGATATGCCCAACTCGCGCCGGAAACGGATCGATGCCCAAACTTCGCAGCTTTTCTAATTTCTTTAACCTCTCATCACGAAAATCTTGTAATGTCGCCATGAATCTATTGTATCACGTCCCCGCCACCACAGTATAGACCACGGTAGTTTGATACTTGCCGGATGGCTTGCTCAGGTTAACTCGAGCGCCAAAGAACACATTGGTCGGATCGCCCAGCTCGTCGGCAGCGATGGTTTGCTTGATCGTCAGCGGGCTACCGCTATTCGGCACTCTACAGAGCCGCTCGGCGCCAAGGTTCGTCAGATCCAGCGTAAAGCCCCAAGTATTATTAACTAGCGAACTACCGGTGTTACCGAAACTCCCCGGCGTGCCTGGCGTGCCCGACGGTGTCCAACTACAGGTGTTAGCTGTTCCTGCTACGTATTCGCTCAAGGAAAGGTGCTTGAGATCACTGGCGTTAGGATTGGTGCTCGGTTGATTAGTAGAGATCGATAGCAAATATCCCCACGGATTATTGGTCGACGTAGTCAGCGTATTAGCACCAGAAGCAAATGTACCGCCGGGGCTGGGATTTACTCCATTGCCGATTTCGACTAGGCTGCTATCCAAAATGAGATTGATATAGATTTCTTCGTACAAGAAACCCGACTCGACGTTAGCTCTGTCGCTGCCGATAGTTTCACCGTTGTCTAATCTGCCGTTACAATCCGTGCCGCCGTTACCGCCCGGCCCACCATAAGACAGCTCGTCGCTACAGACCGCCGGCAATGTGGCCACGTCGCTGTCGATAATAACCGTCACAGAAACCAAACCCGGTGCATGCGCCGATGTCGTACAAGTTATGGTCGTGGAATTAACCAATACCACGTTCGTACAGGTTGCCGGCGTGCCGTCCACGTCAAATATGACGGTCGGAGGCGATAGCGGCAGGCCGCTAATATCGACGTCTACCGAGACTAGGCTCTGGTCGGTAGAATCATCACCGAGCTCGCCACTTGCATTATCCCCCCAGCAGTAAGTTCGGCCATCGGCGATGGCGCAGGTATGATTGTATCCCACCGCGATAGCTGTGACAGTTTTGCCACCGAGCACGCCGGTCGTGTCGACGGCTACCGGGATTAGGCTTTGGTTAGTAGAACCGTCACCGAGCTGACCGTTTGAATTATATCCCCAACAGTAGGCTTGCGCGTCGGCGACGGCGCAGGTGAATAGATAATCTGTGTCAATAGATGTGACGGTTTTGCCACCGAGCACGCCGGTGGTGTCGACGGCTACCGGGAATAGTCTTTGGTTAGTAGAGCCGTCACCGAGACCGCCGTACACATTATCTCCCCAACAGTAAGCCTTGCCATCGGCGATGGCGCAGGTGTTGTTAGAGCTTGCTGTAATGGCTGTGACAGTTTTACCACCGAGCACACCGGTCGTGTCAACGGCTACCGGGATTAGGCTGTTGTCGGTAGAACCATCACCGAGCTGACCAGACCAGTTATTTCCCCAACAGTAAGCTTTACCATCGGCGATGGCGCAGGTATTATTGTCTCCTGCTGTAATGTCTGTGACAGTTTTGCCACCGAGCACGCCGGTGGTGTCGACGGCTACTGGAACCAAGCTTTGGTCAGTAGAATCATCACCTAGCCCGCCGGAATCATTAGCCCCCCAACAGTAGGCTTGACCATCAGCGACAGCGCAGGTGTATAACCTCCCCGCTGTAATAGCCGTAACAGTTTTACCACCGAGTACGCCGGTCGTGTCGACGGCTATCGGGACTAGACTGTCGTTGGTAGAACCATCGCCGAGCTGACCGCGGTTATTACGCCCCCAACAATAGGCCTTACCATCGGCGATGGCGCAGGTGTGGCTGGAGCTGGCTCCATCTGCGATAGCCGTGACAGTCTTACCACCGAGCACACCGGTCGTGTCGACGGCTACTGGGACTGGACTGTCGTCGGTAGAACCATCACCGAGCTGACCGCGGTTATTGTACCCCCAACAGTAAGCCTTACCATCGTATATACCACACGAATACGACTCAAAGGCCGAGATACCATCAACCATAGGTGGAGATAGTCTAAAATCCGTCCCGGTGATGGTGACATTCGTGCCACCGGTTTCTAGGCCATAGTTGGGCGTGATCGATGTGATGGTCGGCGCCGACGGCACATCGTAATATTGAAAACTGTTCGGCAAAGTAGCAGTGCTGCCGCCGATGGTAACGGCCACGTCAACCAAAGCCACCGCATGCGCCGACGTTGTACAAGTGATGGTTGTGGAATTAACCACGACCACGTTCGTACAGGGCGCCGGGGCGCCGCCCGCGTCAAATATGACGGTCGGGGGCGAGGAATCAAAGTTACTAAAATCGGTGTTGATGGGCACGGCGCTCCAGTTGACAGTGATGTCACCGATTTGACCGTAATAGTTATCTCCCCACGCATAGACGTTACCTTGGTCGTCAAGCGCGAGGGAGTGCGCTTCGCCAGCAGCGACCTGGACGATGTTGACGCCGGCTGTTAGAGCGCTGCTAGCTACGGCTCCGTCGGAAATGAGAATGGGTACGTAACTGTTGCCGACAGTGCTGTCACCGAGTTGGCCGCTGATGTTATATCCCCACGCATAGACATCGCCTTGATCGTCGATGGCGAAAGAGTGCTGCTCACCTGTCGCCACTTGGCTGATCTTGACACCGGCCGTTAGAGCGCTGGTGGCAATAACACCGCCCGAGATTTTGATCGGGACGAGACTTTGGTAAGTAGAATTATTGCCAAGTTGACCGTTGCTGTTATCGCCCCACGTATAGACATTACCTTGGTCGTCAAGCGCGAGGGAGTGTGCTTCGCCAGCAGCGACCTGGACAATGTTGACACCGGCTGTTAGAGCGCTAGTGGCGATAGCACCGCCCGAGATTTTGATCGGCAACATAGAGCAGGCTGCGCCGGCGGAGCAAGTGCTCGGACCAGCGTCCGAGTTAATTCCGAGTTGACCGTAAGCGTTATTTCCCCACGCATAGACGTTGCCTTGGTCGTCAACGGCGAGGGAGTGCATAGAATCAGTAGCAGCAGAACTAGTAGCAATTTGAACGATCTCGACACCGGCCGTCAGAGCGCTACCGGCGATAACACCATCGGAGATTTTGATTGGTAGTATGTTATAGCTCATGGTGCCGTCACCGATTTGACCATAGTTGCTACTTCCCCAGGCGTAGACATCGCCTTGATCGTCAAGTGCCAGGGAATACATAAAGCCGGCAGAAACTTGAACGATCTTAACGCCAGCCGTTAGGGCGCTGCTAGCTATGACTCCGCCGGAAATGAGAATGGGTACGTCACTGCCGCCGCCAGTGTCATCACCGAGCAAGGCATACCCCCACGCGTAAACATTGCCTTGGTCGTCAACGGCCAAAGAGTGCTGATCACCTGTCGCCACTTGGCTGATCTTGACACCGGCCGTTAGAGCGCTGCCAACTATGGCTCCGTCGGAGATGAGAATGGGCACGTCACTGCTGCCGACAGTGCCGTCACCGAGTTGACTATAGCTGTTATCTCCCCACGCATAGACGTTGCCTTGGTCGTCAAGCGCGAGGGAGTGGTATCGGCCTGCTGCCACCTGGACAATACGTGCGCCGTCTGCCATATTAAAATTCGTCCCCGTGATGGTAACATCCGTACCGCCGGCGACCGGGCCGTTGTCGGGCGTGATAGATGTGACGGTAAATGCCGCAGCGACAACTTGGATTTCCGGATAACTATTATAGGTCGCAAAAGGCGTTGTGGTATTATCACCGTTATCTTGGGCTAGCCGCAGGCAGAAACTGGTGTCGTCCGCAACCGAACTGTCCACGGTCAGGCTGAAATCCCACAACCCTGAATTACTGGGTTCGAGACCCGATACGGTGACGCCGCCAGCGCTGCTGGCGTACGATTGGTAAACATACGGGAATCCGGAAAGAGCCGGCGGATCATTGGCGGTGCCGGATATGCTCGCGCCGGATGCGACATTTGGATTGGTCTTCCACTTGATGTCCGTTGCGCCGGATACGTCTGTCCAACCGGTGTTTTGAGCGCTACATGTCCCGGCGGTTTTTTCGGCATATTGCAGAACCGGGGAGAGCTCCTCGATTTCATACGTCCAAATATAGTTAACTCCACCGCTAGTGTCAAAGCCATCGAAAACTGCCGCCGCCGCGCGACTGCCGTCGCTCGATATGGTCATATCGGCAAATGCAGTAACGCCAAGATCACCACTAAGATCCTGATCATTGAATTCGGTATAGCTTGTAAAGGCATATCCGTAAGCCGAGGAGATTGAAAAAGCCGCAACAGTGCCGTCGCCCGACAAAGTCACGAGGGCAAAAGTGATGGTACCACTATAATCAATCGTCCGAATTATTTCGCCGTCTTGCAGCAAGTCTGCGTTGGCATCGACCGCCACCCAAGTGCTGGCGTCGTCGGAAATATCCAACGCCAATATACTGTTATCAAATTCTTCACATGTGTAATTGTTTGTGTAATTGTTATCGGAGAGATCGAATGTTAGTACGCCGTTGACGCTCGGGGTATCTGCATTAAAGGCAACTAATAAAGTTGAGGCGTCACCTGACATGGCAATAGCGCTGACAAGATAATCACTTAGATAGGCTCCACCGACACAGTCACTATTATAGATCGTGTTGTACATGTTCATTTGATCCCACGACTGCCCGCTGTCAGCAGAAAGAGACAGCGCAGGCTGATCGGAATAAATGCTTTGAACCGCTAGGTGCGACAAATCAGAGCTACCAACCAGACGCGATAGGTAGAAATAGTCCATGTCGGCTATAGCGGCCAGCTGGCTCTCAATGGTACTGCCCGTTAGCGTGTCAACGATGTCAATATATATAAAATAACCACCGCTAGAGCCAGTATCATCCACTCCGCACAGAATCGCCATGGTGGATCCATCGCCCGACACTACAACGTCTGCTATGTAGTCAGCCATACTGTCGCCGCAAGAGCTATATGACCAAGTAACACCGGCGTCGGTCGATATCGCTAGTATGTCTGCACCAGATCTAGAGAAGTCGCTAGCCACAGCCGCCAACACTTCACCATCGGCCGAGCCGGATATGCGGCGCCATGACTCTTCACCCGATCCCGTCTGTTCCTGCCAACCGGACAAACTGGTTTGATTATTTGCCAACCCCAACCGCATACGAAAATCCGGGGTGGCGGAGTCGATGGTGGCCGGTGTGTTAGCGGCCGCCAACGGGCTGCCTGGTGCAATATTATCTTGATTTTCAAAAATTCGATAGTTGCCGCCGACAAAATCATTCACCAAATCGGCGTAAGTCTGTTGATGACGACTAATCATGAATAGAGACAAACCCGTCGTCACGGTCACGATCGCAAATAACAGCGTCCAGGAATATATCCTTTGCCGGTGCTTCCCGGCGTGAATATGAAAACGCCGGCCTCTAGTGTGCTGCCAGAGCCTTTTCGATAGCTTCCCTACATTTTCTATCACAATGTACCTGGTGATTTTTGTTTGATATTTTTGTCTTTTACTAGACAGCAACCATTATAACGGTTATGTATTTAAAATGCAACCCCCATTTTACCCCTGTTAGTCAAAATTACTTTGGCTATTGCCGTCGACATTTTCGACAAACACCGAACATTTCAAAGTTGTGATGGGTCGGCATCAGCCCGGCTCGGAGCGTTAGTTCGCGCATCAATTTTTCGATGCGCGGGTCGTCAATCGCTAGCGATCGACCACAGTGCCCGCAAGTCACATGATGGTGATGCGGCCGAAACATCTCACCGAGTTCGTAATAATTTTTGAAACCGCGCGGAATCTCGCGCAGTAGTCGCGCCTGCGTCAACGTCTCAATCGAGCGATACACGCTCGTAAAATGCACTTCACCGACCAGCGTTTTAGCAATCTGTTGCACAGTTAGCGGCCGATCGACCATTTCTAAAACTTCGAAAATTCGTCGTCGATTGCGAGTCAAACGCAACCCCGCATTTTGCATTTCCTCCCTAAAGCGCCATTCGTTTTCTTTCATTTCGTTATTTCTCATTTCACTATTTTTCATTTTTTCTTGCGTCATTTTTTGCATTATCATCTCCTTATTGCAAATTATTTGCAATAAGTATAGCACATGTGCGATAATTTTAGCAAATCTAATTGAAAGGAATCTGATGGACTCGAGTTTGAACATGGTGATCTTTTTCTCCCTCGTCGGTGGTGTTTTCTCCCTCATCGGCGGTGTGGCGCTAATAGCCAGCAAGAAAAACGCCGTCCGGGTCGCCCGCTACGTTACACCGTTCGCCGCCGGCGCGCTATTGGCCGCGGCTTTTGTTGACCTCTTGCCGGAAGCTTTCCGTAGCGTCATCGAACTCGGTGATCATGAAGCGATCGACGGAGCCGTTCTCGGTATTAGCGCAGGAATTTTGATCGGTATTTTGGGTTTCTTTCTACTCGAGAGAGCGATCCATTGGTTCCATCATCGCGGCCAACATAGCGACGACAAGGATGCTCGGGTGCCCCTCATCGTCATCGGCGACACTGTGCATAATTTTATCGATGGCGTGGCCATCGCTGCTGCCTTTTTGGTCTCTCCCACTACCGGTATCGTTGTGACTTTGGCCGTCGCCGCACACGAAATACCTCACGAGATCGGCGATTTTGGTCTACTGCTGGGCAAGGGACTGAGCCGCGGCAAAGTACTCCTGATCAACGCCCTTTCCGCCCTCGCTACCACCGTGGCCGCCGTGATATTTTTCCTTTTGGGACACAGCGTGGAAATCCCGCTCGGCCTAGTGCTCGGGATAACCGCCGGTTTCTTTGTCTACATCGCCGTGAGCGACCTAATTCCAGCCATCCACGCCCACGAAAAACAACGTTTCATCGGCGTACAGACCGTCATGATGCTAATCGGAGTTATCGTGGTCAGCATCGCTACCCTGTTGTTACATCAATTTGTGGGAGGATAGTAGTGCCATCTGTTTCGTCGTCCTCTAGGTTGGTTAGGCCGGCTTCGACCTTGATTTCCTTGGTCGCCGAAGGCCTTTGTTATTCTTAGATTCAATTCTTCAGGATCCCTCGTAAAAGGTCTACCATCTTGTGCCAGAGTCGGTACGCCAGCCTTAGCGGTCACCGCGGTAGCCACAAATCCAACTCCGTTAGTTCGCACTCCTCGTTGTCCTAATATTCCAGATAATCGCCAATTTACAAAATCCTCGAATGAGGCCTCCGGCTTGGTAAAATTATATTCTCTGGATAACTTGTTAATGGCGTCAAGACCAGGCATTCCGTGCGTACTTTTGATACTACCCCAGTTTATTTCTTCAGACTCACCACCCCCCCCCTAGCTAAATCTAGGAGATCCTCCAGCAATGGTGTACCATAATTTTCCAATTCCTGCCTGCGACTTCTTAGCTCTTCCATGCTCCCAATACTAACAACTTTACTTTTGTATGTCAATAGCGAAATAACTCAAATTTATGTTGTTTCACAAAATCTTAACAATTTCGTACTTGGTTTTGCCTTTTGGCGTGTCGATCGATACTGTGCCGCCGACTTTTTTGCCGATTAGCTGGGCGCCGAGGGGTGATTCGTTGCTAATTTTGCCGTTTAGCGGATCGGCCTCTACCGCGCCGACGAGAGTATATTCGGTCATCGTGCGGCCGGATTTCAACACCACCGTTTCGCCCAAACCCACCACGTTGTCGGTTTTGTTGGCCTTGATAATTTTGGCGCTGGCTAGGATTTCTTCGATCTCAGAAATGCGGGTTTCGGTGCGACTTTGTTCCTCGCGCGCCGTCGAATATTCGGCGTTTTCGGACAAATCGCCAAAGCTCCGCGCCTCGGCGATGCGATCAGCAATGTCGACGCGACTAGCGACCAACTGCCCGAGTTCTTCCTCTAATTCGCGCTTGCCGTGTGTGGTTAGTTGAAATTGTTTCTTCATATACTTCTCCTTCGCCGGGCTTCCCGGGCAACGATTGTAACATGGTCAATTGTTAAATGCAAGTCAGCTTTTTCAGGAGTTCATCGGGGGATAAAATTGTAATTTCGTCCAGAGTGCGCGCCTTGTATTCAACGGCGCCGCGCTCGACGGTTTTTGGACTAATCACCACGCGATGTGGGATGCCGATCAAGTCGGCGTCAGCGAACTTTTCGCCCGGCCGCGCATCGCGATCGTCCCATAGAACTTCGATGCCTTTTTCTTGTAATTTTTCGTACAAGTCCGTTGTAAATTTCACAACGTTCTCATCTGTTCCGACGTTAATTAAGCAGACTTGGAAAGGCGCGACGCTGTCCGGCCAAACCAAGCCCTTCTCGTCGGCAAAAATCTCGGCGATGATCCCCATCGTTCGCGAAATACCGATCCCATAGCAACCCATGATAATGGAGTGTCTTTGGCCGTTTTCGTCCGCATAGTAGAGATCGAGCGCATCGGAATATTTGCTCTCGAGCGGGAAAATATTGCCGGCCTCGACACTTTTCTTTGTCTCGTAAACCTGGCCGGTTTCTGGATCGAGATCGCTCTCGCGAGCAATTTTGATATCGTAAAATTTCTCTGGTAGAGGCAAATCGCGCCCCCAATTGACATTGATAGCGTGCATGTTGGTTTGATTGGCGCCCATCTCAAAATTCGTCCGATCCGAGCACGATTCGTCGACGATAATGCGCACCTCCGGCGGCAAATTGAGCAGGCCGGCATAGCCAATTTCGGCACCAGTAATTTTTCGCACTGTTGCTTCATCAGCCAGTTTCAGATTTTTCGCGCCAACAATTTTGCGCAGTTTGATCTCGTTTATGTCGTAACCGCCTCGCACCGCCGCGGCGATGACTTCTCCGCCGTCGGCCACATAAAGCATCGTTTTGGTCGTCTGTTCCATTGGAATTTCTAGAAACTTGGCTAGCTCATTCACACCGATAATTCCTTTGCCCTCGACGTTTTCTAGCGGCTTTTCTTCGCCGTCCTGGTTCTCTAGACGCGGCGCTTGTGACAGCGCGACTTCTTGATTAAACCATTTGTCGGTGCCCGGCACATGAAACAAAGTATCCTCGCCAATGGGGCTCAGCGTCTGGTACTCATCGCTATAATTTTCGGTGAAATAACCTCCGTCGGCCTTGGCGCGAAATGTCCGATCGCCGATGCCCAAGCGGTCGTAAACTCGCACGTAGGCCGCCGCGGCTTTTTCGTACAATTCGTCGTGTTCGGTCTGGTTTCGTGCAAAGCTATACATGTCTTTCATCAAGAATTCGCGGCCGCGCAAAATGCCCGATTTGGCGCGTAGCTCGTTTCTGAACTTTGTGCCAATTTGATACGCGTACAGAGGTAGATCCCGATAAGAATCGATGTACGGGATCAAAATATCGACGATCGGCTCCTCGTGGGTGAGCCCTAGTCCCAATCGCGCGCCGTTTTTCAACTCTGTTTTGAACCAATTATCCACCACCGCGTCGTCCCAGCGATTGGTTTGTTCGAATAACTCGCGCGGCTGCAGCGCCGTCATTTGTAGTTCCTGCCCGCCGATGGCGTTCATTTCTTCGCGGACGATGGTTTTGATCTTTTCGATGACGCGCAGTCCTAGTGGCAAATAGGCGTAAACGCCGGCCATTTCCTTGTGCACAAAACCGGCGCGGATCAATAATTTGGCATTTTCAGCCGTCTCGTCCGCCGGCGCCTGGCGCAGGGTTTTGGTGAATAATTGTGTCCGTCGCATGATTAGTATTATAGCATACATTAGTGTTTAACAGCGCCGTATCCACGGCAATGCTAGTGTCATAGTTTTAGGTTGCGCTGGGAAAGTCTACTCGCGAATACTCTTCCGCCCCACGTTTGTATAATATAAATCGACTAAAGTTTTTGCTAGAACCCAATTAGAATCAACGATATTGGCTCCGTTAATCCCTCCCGATAAGGCAATTGGTAGCTCTGTGCATCCAGCTATGAAGTGATCAATTCCCTTGTCTCGCATCTGATCAATGACAACACCAATTTTTGCTTTGGCCCGTTTGTTCTTATGCGACATGATCAAGTCTATCGTTTCGTCCAGAAGAGCTTGCTGTTTGTTGGTTGCCTCAACACATTTCACGCCATAAGAATTGAGATATTTGCGGTATAGGTGACTGTCCCGCGTCCCTCTAGAAGTCAGTAGCCCGTATCGTATTGTGCTACCCGGGTCTAAATCCTTGACAGTATTTGCGACAGAATCTATTAAATCTACGATCTTTGTGTTAGGGCTATTAAAAACAATTTCGCCTAAATAAGCGTGCGCGGTATTGCAGGCTATACCAATTATTGTTGCTCCGTATGATTCTATGTCACGGGTCA
>WQXA01000017.1 GCA_009785095.1 Candidatus Saccharimonadota bacterium
ACGACGCGGCGCCAAGGCGTTGATGGATCGAACGAGGTTCATCTTTTCCCAGCTGCATATGATGTTAATGTATGTCAGGATCTTGGCTGGGGAGTTGGTTCGGGCGGAGACTATCTATTGATTAAGTATGATGATGACGGTCGTCTAGTCAAAGCTGAGCTAGAATGTCGTGAGACTGAAGAAGGCGCTTTGTTTCCTAGTACAACCGACACCATCATTATTAAACCTTCGATTGGGGTCTACCGAGAAGTGCATCGATTCGTCTATGGTTCTGACCCTAGACTTGAAGAGGAGAAACTCCCTGAGTCAAAATTAAAAGGCGTTCAAGGACGCATCCTCGCACTCCTCCAGCTCGCACCAGACGAACTAGATCGCCTTAAAGAGGAGCAGCAAGACGATGTGAGCCGAGGCTTAGGAGGAGTTGCCGCTACGCTAGTATAACTAACCAAAAAAGTCGAGACAACTTAATTTATTTCTTCTCTCGCTTCGTGTTAAAATATTCAGGTGACTAGGCAAAAACATTTTTTAAAACGGCTCGGTGAGCGGGTTCGGCGTACTAGTTGGCGGACGCGGCTTAATTTTGCCACTTTTGTATTGATTGGGGTGATATTGGTCTTGGCGCGGCATGAGTTGGTCGAGGCTTGGCATCTGATGGGACGGGTGAATTTGCTGATTTTGGCTCTGCTCGTGCCGATTCAATTTGCCTCGTATTTTGCTAGTACTGAGATTTTTTTCACTTATCTGCGTGCGCGTGGCCAGCTCAAGCGAACGAGCACTCTACAAGCCACGGCGATGTCGCTCGAGCTGAATTTTGTTAATCATATTTTCCCGTCGGGCGGTGTTAGCGGCGTGTCGTATATGGTTTGGCGCCTCGGCAAGCTCGGTGTGGCGGCGGGACAATCGACCCTCGCGCAAGTCATGAGGTATGTGGTACAGATGGGGACGTTCATGGTGTTGATGGGGTTGGCGCTGATTTGGGCGACGCTGGAGAATCGCACGGCCAATTGGGTGGTGGTGGCGACGGCGATTGGCATCACGTCGTTGGTTTTCCTAGTTATTTTTGGCGGATATTTGGTCGGATCAGCGTCGCGCATGAAAAATTTTGCGGGCTGGCTCACCAAAGCGTTGAATTCTCTGATCAATAAAGTTACTTTTGGCCGCAAGCCCGAAGTGCTAAAACTCGAACGCGTCGAGCATTTCTTTAGCGATTTTCATAGCGATTTTATAGTGCTAAAAAACGACAAGAAACTCCTCACCAAACCGATAATTTGGTCATTTTTGTTCAATTTCTTTGAAGTATTATTATTCGTGGTAAGTTTTTGGGCGTTGGGCGCCTGGGTCAATCCGGCCGTTTTGTTGATCGCCTACGGAGCGGCGTCTCTGGTGGGCGCTTTTATGTTGACGCCAGGCGGTGCCGGCGCCTACGAAGCCATCATGATCGGTTTTCTATCGGCTAGTGGCGTTGCGCCAGGAGTGGCTTTTGCGGGCATCATTTTGGCGCGAGCTATTCTGATTATCGGCACGCTAACGAGTGGTTTCGTGGTCTATCAACACGCTCTGCATAAGTACGGCCGACCGAATTTGAAAAACAAAATTGTATTGAGGCCGGATGATGAAACTAATGCGGACGAATCATGACGAGTGATCTAACGCCGACTTTTTCCGTTAGCGAGGCTACGGCGCTATTCAACCAAATATTCGAAACGGCCACGCCGACAATAATTGTCGTTGGTGAAGTGGCGAATTTCAAAGTCAATCAGGGCAAATGGGTGTTTTTCGATCTCAAGGACGACGAGAGTTCGCTCGGCTGTTTCATGTCGCTATTCAACCTGCGCGTGGCGGTTGAGGACGGCATGCGCGTGGCGGTTACGGCGCGGCCGGGCTTGACTAAATGGGGTAAATTTTCGTTGACGGTACAAGAAATCCAACCGGTCGGCGCGGGCTCGATCAAGCGAGCGTTTGAATTGCTGCAGGCGAAATTGGACAAGGAAGGATTGTTCGCGCCGGAGCGAAAAAGGATTTTGCCGGAACTGCCGGCAAGCGTCGGCGTGATCTCTTCGGTCGAGGCGGCCGGATACAAGGATTTCATCAAAATCCTAGGTCAACGCATGGGAGGTATGAAAATCGTTGTGGCGCCAGTCCAAGTCCAAGGCGGCGGCGCGCCCGAGCAAATTATCGCGGCGTTGAATTATTTGAACCAACTAGCCGATCCGCCGGAGGTCGTCGCGATTTTGCGGGGCGGTGGATCGCGCGACGATCTCACGACCTTTGACGATGAGGTGTTGGTGCGAGCGATCGCGGCCAGCCGGGCGCCGACCATCACCGGTATCGGTCACGAAATTGACACGACTTTGGCGGATTTGGCGGCCGACGTGCGCGCCTTGACGCCGTCCAACGCGGCGGAGATTTTGGTGCCGGACAAGCGCGAGATTGTTGCGGGCGTCGATGCGCGCTTGCGAAATTTGCTAACGAAAACCGAAAATTATCTCGACGCGGCCACCGTGCGGGTGCAAAACGATCGTCTTAATTTGCTTGATCGACTCGATGCGGTGGTTGAGAAAACTGAAAACCAACTAAAATATTTGACGACGACTCTGAAACAACTCGATCCGAAAACCGTTCTTAATCGTGGTTATGCGATTATGCGCGATGCGGGCGGGCGCGTGATAGCCAAACCGGCGGTGGGCGACGCGGTACAAATCGAGACCAAACTTGCTATAATTGATGCAAAAGTGAAAGGAGTAAAGTGAACTACGAACAATTAGATTACTCAGCATTGGACGACAAAACAATATCGCGAAAAGATTTTAGCAAAGAGCAATTAGCGGCGGCTGGTGTGAAAAACCAAATGATGCCGATAGTTTTGCCGATGGTTGCATTTATCGTGGGCATGGTCGTTTATGGAACGGCATTGACGAGCGACTTCTTGTTACTGATTATATCCGTGCCAGTGCTCATAGGGATGTTAATCGTGGTGATTAGTTTGGGCAAACGCCAACTGCGCGTCCTAAAATTCGCTCTCGACAACCAAGCGTATTTTTCGGCAGCCAAAACTACGCCGCCGAGCCAGCCGATTATGTTCAACATCGGTCATAGACGGATCCAGACCAACACCTTTGTGTTTCATGACGGCGCGTCCTTGGCCAAATATCAATACACGACCGGTAGCGGCAAGAACCAACAAACTCACTTCTTTAATTACATGCAAATCACGCTGCCACGCCAGGTGCCGCATCTGTTTATTAACGGCAAAAAGAACGCGGTCAATCCCAACACCTTTGAGTATAAGGTCGAAAAATTAAAACTCGAGGGCGATTTCTCGAAGCATTTTGACCTATTAGTTCCACCGGGCTATCAAAGGGATGCGCTACAAATCCTGACGCCGGACGTCATGGCTGCGCTAATTGATTTTGGCAAAGAGTACGATTTTGAGCTGATCGGTAGCGAGCTGTACATTTACCAGAGTGGCATGTTCTCAAAAGAATTATTCACTTCGGCGGAGAAACTCCGGACATTTTTGACGGCGGTCGATAAAATTTCATCGCAATTCGGCAAGCAAACCAAAACCTATAGCGATTTGCGGGCAGGCAACGTCAGCAGCAATTTGGTGGCGACAGAAGGCGCCAAGTTCAAAAAACGCAGTCTGACGTGGCTTTACGCAGCGATCATCGTGATCGTCTTATGTTATATGATATTAAGTTTTATTTATTTGGTATAATATCGGTATGAGTAATCAAAAATCTTTACGTAAATTGATGGACGAATTCGAGGCGATCGTGGCTTGGTTTGGTGGCGATGATTTGGACGTCGAAGCCGCCACGGCAAAATTCGAAGAAGGTGCAAAACTAGCCGAACAGATCAAAAAGCAATTATTGGCCGCCAAAAACCAGATAGAAATAGTCAAGAAAAAGTTTGACGCGGACGAATCATGACCGTCGCGGTGGTGGTTGGTTGTGTCATCGTGGCGATCATCGGCGTCGGTGTTCTGATCGGTGGCGCGCCGTTTGTGCCGACGCGGCGGAAATGGATCCATGATGCGATGAAACTGGCGCAAGTCGGCGTTGGCGATGTGGTCGTGGATTTGGGTTCGGGCGACGGGGCGGTTCTCCTGGCGGCGCTCAGGTGCGGCGCTCGGCGGGCGGTCGGGTATGAGATTAATCCTTTGTTAGTTTTTCTGTCGTCTCTGCGCCTACGACGATTCAGGAAAAAAGTCGTGATCAAAACCGGCGATTTCTTTCGGGCGGAATTGCCGGCCGACACGACGGTGATTTACCTGTTCCAAGTCGAAAAAGTCCTAAAGAAAATCCCCGATTTTATCGAAAAACAACGACCTAATTTGAGTGCGAAAAAGCTGCGCGTGGTCTGTTTCGGGGCGGAAATTCCGGGGCGAAAATTCGTGCGCGAGCGAGGCGGCATGAGCCTTTATGAGTTTTAGTTGCATTCCTATTATCCTTATGCTAAACTAAAAACATCATGAAACGGATTTTTGAACAGTCGAACGAGCGCGGTGAGAGTAAACTTTTTGTTATTTTAACGGGCGTTTTTGGCGTGTTGATGATCGGCCTGGGCGTCGGTTTTTTCTGGGCTTTCACTCAAATGAACGATTACAGGACGGACGTGGACGGCCGGGTTTCTACGGCGGTCGAGGCGGCCAAAACCGAGCAAAGAACAGAGCTCGAAAATGAGTTCGACGAGAGGTACCAAAGGCCGAACGTCGTCTTTACGGGGCCGGCCAACTTTGGCTCGGTGACTTTTGAGCATCCACGGACTTGGTCGGTCTATGTCGAAAATGACGGCCAGGACGGCAGTGGCTACGCGGCTTACTTTAACCCGGGATTTGTGCCAAGGATCGACGAAGACACGCCGTATGCGCTGCGCGTCGAGGTCATCAACTCATCGTTCAAAGACAGGGAAGAATTCTATCGCGGAATGATCGAGAACGGCGCTAAATTGACCGCAACCACTGTTCGGTTGGCCGACGCTAGTACTGATCCCGCGTCCGCGTACGGCAAAGGCGTCCGGCTAGACGGCCAGTTCCGCGAAACCATCAACGGCGCGGCGGTGCTTTTTGACATTCGCGGTCGCACCCTCGCTATCTATACCGACAAGCAAAACTATGTGAGTGAATTCAATAATATTCTGAAAACTCTGAAATATAACGACTAGCGGCATCGTTTTTCAAAAAGTGTTACAATAGGGGCATGGATGGCTTTGGAGGGAGTCTAGTTGTGGCGGCACACGAACTCAAAACGCCGCTCGCGTTGGTGCGGCAATTGTCTTTGCAATTGGCCGAAACGGACGATGAGGTGACGCGGGCGGAAATCATTCGGCGGATTCGGTTGACTTCCGAGAGATCGCTCAGGTTGGTGGACAATCTAACCAAAGCGGCGCGACTCGAGGCGGCGATGTTCGAAATGGAGCCGGTGGTTCTCGGTAATCTCTGTCGTGAGGTCGTTGATGAACTCTCACCACTCACGGCGGCACTGAATCAAGAGTTCCAAATCAATACAGGCCGAACCCCGCTAGTGGCGGTAGGGAATCGCGATCTGCTGCGATCCTTGGTGATGGGTTTGGTTGACAACGCTCTACAATACAACACGCCCGACGCACCGGTGGAAATTAGCGCGCGGATTCAGCGCGGCGAGGCAGTGCTAGCGGTGCGCGATCACGGCGCGACCATGGATCTAGCGGAATTTCGCGCTCTTAGCAAATCGATCGGCCGTCGGGCTATGCCAGTGGCGGCGCGGCCGCTGTCGTCGGGTTTGGGGTTGCTAATCGCCCAGAAATTTGCGAGCGCTATGGGCGGGCGACTGTCGGTCGAACGGCATCGGCGAGGTGGCATGACTTTTCGGGCGCACCTGCCGGCCAGCGCGCAGCTTAGTCTGTTGGAGGTTTGAAAATGAAACGAAAAATACTAATTCTCGAGGACGACAAATGGTTCGCCGACAGTTTGCGCGCTAGTTTGAAACAGAAATTCAGCGTGCGCGTCTGTCATAATCCTGAGAAGATTTTCGAGATGCTCGACAAATGGTGGCCGGATATTTTGTTAGCAGACGTGATTTTAGGAGAAAAGAATTTGTTCACGCTCCTGAACGAAATCCAAAGCTACACCGACACGCGCGAACTAGCGGTGGTGATATTATCGAGCGCGGCGCGCCAAATCAAGATTAGTGACGTGGCGCAATATAACGTCCAAAAAGTTCTAGACAAAGCCAAAATAACACCGGCCGAATTGCGCCAGGAGCTAGAACTATGAGCCAAAGCTTGCGCACCAAAGCCATCGTTCTAAAGCGAACTAACTACGGTGAGGCCGATCGAATCCTGCAAGTCATCACGCCCGACCATGGTCGATTGAGTGTGATAGCCCGGAGCGTGCGAAAAGAAAAATCGCGCCTGGCCGGCGGCATCGAATTGTTCGCGATTTGCGATATCGTGGTGCATCTCGGCAAGGGCGACATTGCCACATTAACAGGGTCAAAGATGAACAAATTTTTTGCTCAAATCATGACTGACTACGATCGATTGCAGTTCGCTTATGAAGTGCTAAAACAAATCGCGAGAGCCAGCGAGAGCGTCGACGAGCCGGACTTTTACGCGCTGCTCGCGGAATGTTTAGGCGCATTAAATGACCTAGAAATAAATCTAAAAATTATTCAAACTTGGTTTTATTTGCGTTTGGCGGAATTGCTCGGCAGCGGGCTGAACACGGCGACCGACGCGAGCGGCATGAAATTGGTTGAGGACGCGCAATATAATTTTGACCTGGCCGATCAAGTTTTCACTTTTAACGAAAAGGGACGATATAATTCTGAACACATCAAAATCCTGCGTCTCATGACTCACAACCCGCCCGCCATCATCGCAAAAATCAGCAACATCGACGATTATCTCGACGACTGTTTGCGCCTGAGCCAGATTGTGGCGAAAGTGTGAGCTAGGAACATATGAAACCATTGATAAAAGATTCTGGAGACGAGATTTCCGGGGACTTATTCGCGGCGTGGCGCAATTTTCGTCGCGGCAAAAAGCCCAACACCGCCATCGATGAGTTCGCCTATAATTTGACCGCAAATTTGGCGCGGCTGGCCGACGAAATCGAACGGCGCGAGTATCGTCACGGCGGCTATCGGCGCGTCGTTGTGGAAGAGAAAAAGCGCCGTGACCTGGCGGTGGCGGCGGTGCGCGATCGTGTCGTCCATCGGTTGGTTTATGACGAGCTCGTGGAAATTTTTGATGCAAAATTTGATCCGGACGCGTGGTCGTGCCGCAAAGATATGGGTTTGCACAAATGTCTGACGCGGACGCAACAATTGCTCACGAAACACCACGCGAATTTTGTCTGGCGCATGGATGTGGCCAAGTTTTTCGATCGCGTCGATCACGCCAAACTGCGCGAAGCTTTGCGCCGCCGCGTGCAAGATCCGCGGCTACTCTATCCCTGTGATGAACTACTCGATAGTTATAATTGTCAAACGGGGGGGGGGGGGCAAGGTTCACAGCAACCGCCGCACGGCATCCCGATCGGCAACCTCACGTCGCAAATTTTCGCCAATATTTACCTCAACGAGTTTGATCGTTATGTTCGTCATGTTTTGAAACCGCAGGCTTATGTACGCTACGGCGACGACGCAGCGTTGTTTTGTCGGACGCGCGCCGAGGCTCGGGCGATGCGCCAAACGGCGACCAAATTCCTGCGCGAAGAGCTGAAACTAGCGGTTAATCCGAAAAACGATGTCATAATCCGCGCCGACCAACCGCTGCACTTTCTCGGTCACGTTATCACCGACAAATATGCGGTGGTCGACAAACACACGACACGATCAGTTATGGAAAAGGTAAACATTCGCAACATAGCCAGTTATAAATCGCTGAACCTGGCAAAATGGCCGAAACGCCAGATTGATTATCTGTTACTTGACGAAATTGAGAAAACTATTGACAATCATGTCGAAATTTGATACAATCTACGTAACTGTTAATTAATCAGTAATCAGTGTAAAGAAGGAGAGAGGAAAGTTATGGCATTTACTCATGGTAATGATTCG
This sequence comes from Candidatus Saccharimonadota bacterium, assembly GCA_009785095.1. Lineage (GTDB taxonomy): Bacteria > Patescibacteriota > Saccharimonadia > Saccharimonadales > Saccharimonadaceae > WQXA01. The sequence goes on from WQXA01000017.1 coordinate 8,046, forward strand.
GGGGGGGGGTGCACCGCGGCGCGATTCTAGTCAAGATCCAGAAAAGTTAGCCGAAGACGCACTAAGCGCGTGGACCAGAGGCTACGAAACGGACGGTATAATTACCAAAGGCACCGCGAGTGAGCACGTCACGTTCCACCTACCGACTTTTGCCGAAACAATTAGTGTTGAACAGAGCCGATTAGCCGGAGACGAAGGATTAAGCCCAGAACAACGCACAGCGGCCATGGCCGCGTTTGTCGGTAGTTATTTTATAGATACCGGCGACTCAGTGTTTGATTTCGAAAAAATGCTTCCTGGTCTGGTGTATATTAGCCCTTGGGCACGGCGCAACTTTGCTGATGCTTTGGGGAAGCGGCCAAAATTGACCAACCCCGATCTTGGTGATCTGAAACGATTGATTCGAGAACCCGTAGATGGTCTTGGGCAGCACGCTAAAGACCCGGAGGCTTATTTGATAAACATGACGCGTGATGCGCAAATAGAGGCGTGGCCAAGATTGGTGGCGGCACTAGCAGGCAAGGGCATCGAGAATGCAAGCCACTATAGGGCTCGCCATGTTATCCCACAGGCTCGAAGTGCTGTAGCACTCGGTTTGCCAGTGGCCAACACTAGCACACTGAACCGACATATTGAGGAAGAATCGGTCGACGGCCGCTCGCTTCATTCCTACTGGGACGGCGGCCGGGTCAAGTTCGGCGGGCGCTGGTATGACGTCCGCGCGGACGGGGTTGTCGGCGTCGGTGCCGTGGAGAGTAAAAACCCTTAGGCCTAAGCCCTTGCATTTTCTTTTCTTTCAATCTTTGTTAAAATTATTGCGGCGTTTCGATATGTATAGAACCGGTGTGTTGCCTCTGTGGTTGAATACGCGACTTGGTGCATATCAAAGCCTTTGATACAACGTATCATCTCTCGTGCGTTTGGCGTAAATGGCTGGCAAGCGACATGTCTGCGGATATGTGCAGAATAGAAGCGTCAAAGTATGAAATCGGTCGACGGCAACTCGCTTCATTCCAACTGGAACGACGGCCGGGTCAAGTTCGGCAGGAACTGGAATGACGACAACGCGAACGAGGATGTCGGCGTCGGTGCCGTGGAAAGATGGTGCTGTTGTGCGTTGCCCTTTCGGGGCGGCGTTTTTATTGCACAGATTTTCGCCACCCACCCAGCATCCGGCCGATCTCGTCGTTTTTGGCGAGTAATTGGTGTAGCGTGGTGTCGTTGGCGAGCTTTTGCTCCATTAGAGTACGCAGGTGGAAACTGACAATTTCGTTGGCGGCCGTGGCTTTGATGAGATAGGCGGCTTTCATGGCGCGCGGCGCATTCTTGGCCATGATCAAAATCTCGAGCAGCTCGAGAGTTTTGTCCTCGAGTCGACGGCCGATAGTTTGACGCTTGAGACTAGATAATTTCTCGGTAATTTTGCTGATCTGGTCGTACAATTCATGCGTGCGCACAATAACAGGCAATTCATTCATGAAACTATGATACAATATTTTCTATGGAAGAAATAATTTCACTTTGTAAACGGCGCGGGTTTATTTACCAGGGGAGCGAGATTTATGGTGGATTAGCGGGAACTTGGGATTATGGTCCGTTGGGTGTTGAGTTAAAGCGGCGCGTTATGGGCGCGTGGTGGGAATTCTGGGTCGAGAGTCGCGATGATATGTATGGCGTGGATACGGCGATTATTATGAATCCGCGGACTTGGGTGGCGAGCGGACATGCTGCGACCTTTTCTGATCCGTTGATCGAATGCAAAAATTGCCACGCGCGATTTCGTGCCGACAAAATTGATATGGAAAATAATTGCCCTAACTGTGGTAAAAAAGATTGGTCAGACGTCAAACAATTCAACATGATGTTCGAGACGATTGTCGGTCCAATCAAGGACGACAAATCGGTGGCCTATTTGCGTCCCGAAACGGCGCAGGGAATTTTCACTAATTTCAAGAATATTATCGATAGTTTTTACCCCGATCTGCCGTTTGGAATTTGCCAACAAGGCAAAGCCTTTAGAAACGAAATATCGCCGCGCGATTTTGTCTTTCGTAGTCGCGAGTTCGAGCAAATGGAAATCGAGTATTTCGTTAATCCGGACAATTGGGAAACGGAATTCGACAAACTTCTGGCGCAAATTCACGAATTCTTGGATCTAGTTGGCATCGACAAAACGAAAATTCACGAATTAGAAGTCCCAGCAACCGAATGCGCGCACTATTCCAAACGCACCATAGATATCGAGTTTGATTTTCTCATCGGTCGCGAGGAGTTGCTCGGGTTGGCTTATCGCACGGATTTTGATTTAAAAAATATCGAGCGCGAGAGCGGCAAGTCAATGGAATACCGCCCGAAAGACGGCACGGCGCCCTTTGTACCGCACGTTATCGAACCGAGTTTCGGTGTCGAGCGGCTGATCATGGCGATTCTGACGACTGTGTATACAAAAGACGGCGACAGAGTGTATCTGAAATTTCCGAAAAATTTGGCGCCGGTACGCTATCTAGTGTCGCCGCTCCTCAAAAACAAACCGGAATTGATCTCAAAGGCAAGGGAGGTTTACAAAGGACTAAGAAAGCGCGGCGAACGCGTGATGTGGGATGATAGCGGCAACATCGGCAAACGCTACGCCAAAGCCGACGAGATCGGCATACCGGAATGTATAGTGATCGATTTCGAAACGCTCGAGGACGATACTGTGACTGTGCGCGATCGTGACACGACCGAGCAGGTTCGTGTGAAAATCGGCGAGCTCTGACGGGCAGCGCTCAATTCGCCCAAACAGGAACGTTGCCCTCATTCTCAAAAGTGTGTATAATATGTCAGTAACAATAGCGGGAGGTGATGCGTGAGAGAAAAATGTGCCGTTTTTGGAATTTTTGTTCCCGAATTAGAGGTAGCGCGCGTGGCGGTTTACGGTCTGTGGGCGTTGCAGCATCGTGGCCAAGAAGGCACGGGTATCGTTAGCTCGGACGGGCGGAAACTCTATAAACATGTCGGCGAAGGTTTGGTCTCGCAAGTTTTCAGCGAGTCTAGCACCGATAAGTTGCGCGGTCATATCGCTATTGGTCACAACCGTTATTCGACGACAGACACGGCGCGGGCGCATCACATCCAGCCACTGCTCGATCTCGAGCACGGTTTTGCCCTAGCGCATAATGGCAACATTCCCGATTGTGCCAAGATGATAAAGTTCCTAGGCGAGCGTGGTGTTGACACGCGTTGGTTGTCTGATTCGGGCATGATGCTAGCGGTGATCGGCTACTATATGAGTGAAGAAAACCTGGCGCTCGAAGCGGCGATCAAACGAGCCTGGCCGCTTTTCACCGGCGCTTTTTCGATAGTGGCCATGGATCACGATAAACTAGTAGCCTTCCGCGACAAACGAGGCATCCGGCCGCTGTCGATTGCGCGGCTAGGCGGCGGTTATGTGGTGGCGTCGGAAACTTGTGCTTTTGATACGATCGGAGCACAGTTCTTGCGTGATGTCGAGCCTGGCGAAATGGTGGTGATCGATGCTGAGGGCTTAAGTTCGATTCAGGTCGAAAAAGGCCACGAAACACTCGACATTTTTGAGCTAATTTATTTTGCGCGACCTGACAGCGTAGTGTCCGGGCTTTCTGTCAACAAAGTCCGCAAAGATTTCGGCCGCCGAATGGCGCGCGAGTTTAAAATCAAGGCCGACGTCGTGGTGCCGGTGCCTAGCTCTGGCATTCCGGCGGCGTTGGGATATGCCGAGGAGAGCGGCATCCCGTTCGACATGGGCTTGGTCAAGAATCGCTATATTCATCGGACTTTTATTCATCCAACGCCCGAACTGCGCGAACATGATTTGAGTATTAAACTCAACCCAGTCGTCGATAGCATCCGGGGCAAACGGATTATCCTGGTCGATGACTCAATTGTGCGCGGCACGACCATGCGAAAGCTCGTGAAAATGGTATTCGCCGCCGGCGCGGCCGAAGTCCACCTAGCGATCGGCTCGCCACCGGTCAAATTCCCAGATTTCTATGGCATCAACACGCCCGACATGGCTGAACTGATTGCAACGTACATGACAGAAGACCAGATTTGCAATTTTGTTGGCGCAACATCGCTCAATTACATCAGTTTTGACGGCATGATTAAGGCGACGGGACGAACTAGGGGCGATTTTAGTACGGCTTGTTTTGACGGTAATTATCCGCTCTCGATTGGTTCGCGCGCGCGGACCCTAAAGGCCGAGCCGCCAACGCGTATCGCCATTATGGCTAGCGGCAACGGCACGACAGCAGAATCAATCATTCGAGCGGCCGCCGGTGATAAAATGTTCGCCGAAGTTCCGCTAGTTATCACGAGCAAACCGGACGCTGGCGTGATCGAACGCGTCAAAAAACTTAAAAAAGAACTCGGGCTTAAGGTCGAAGTGGCTGTTGTAGGAAAGACAACACATCCACCGACCGCGAAGGAGAACCTAGGCGCCGGCGAAATGAGTCGCGCCGAAGAAAAGGCCATCATGGATCTTCTGAAACAGCATAAGATCGATCTAGTTCTTCTGTTGGGATATATGCGAAAAGTTGGTTCAAAACTAATCCAGCGCTACGGTTGGCGCGATGATTATCTCAGCGTGTTCCAGGCGCGGATGCTGAACACGCACCCGGGATTGCTGCCGGAGACGACCGGGCTTTTCGGCGTCAATGTGCAGCAACATGTCCTAGACAAAAAACGTTCCCGCGCCGGGCAAACTCTGCATGTCGCCAGCGCTAAATACGACGACGGGCCGATCGTGGCTGAGCATCGCATAATGGTTGAGCCCGGGGAAACGGCTGAGGAATTATTTGCTCGGGTGCAAAAATTGGAGAAAGAAAATTTGGTGGTCGACGTTAACGACTTTATTGTCGAGCGCAAAAAATTCCTAAAGAAAGGGGAGCCTCGATGAGCAAAGTTTTAGTAATCGGCGGCGGCGGTCGCGAACAGGCTCTAGCCTGGAAATTAGCCCAGTCCGAAGGCGTAGAAAAAGTTTTCATAGCGCCCGGTAACGGTGGTAGCGACGGCCTAATCGAGAATGTCGCTCTCGAGCCGACCGACGTTGATGGCCTGTTAAAATTCGCCGAAGATCAGACAATCGATCTAACTGTCGTCGGCCAAGAGGCGGCTTCAGAGGCTGGCGTGGTCGATGCTTTTAGAGCCAAAAACCTTTTAATTTTCGGCCCCACCAAAGCGGCCGTCCAGCTCGAAGCCAGCAAAGTTTTCTCTAAAGATTTGATGGCGGCGGAAAATATCCCAACGGCCGAATATCGGGCTTTCGACGATCCTACCGCAGCGGCCAAATACGCCAAAACGCGGCCACTGCCAGTGGTGATCAAGGCAGACGGTCTAGCAGCCGGCAAGGGCGTTATCATCATTGAGGCGACGGATGAAATCGACGCCGCTATCCATAAAATTATGGTCGACAAAGAATTCGGTGCGGCTGGCAATAAAATTGTGGTTGAGGATTTTCTAAGAGGCCAAGAAGTCTCAACGCACGCTCTCTGTGACGGTAAAAGTTTCGTGCTGTTTCCATCGAGCCAGGATCATAAACAGGCATTTGACGGCGATAAGGGGCCAAATACCGGTGGCATGGGTGTGATTGCGCCGGTGTCGTGGGTGACGGACGAACATATGCGGACTGTGGCGGATAAAGTGGTAACGCCGGCTCTAAAGGGAATGGAAAAACAGAACGCGACCTTCGCTGGTTGCATGTATCCCGGGCTGATGATTGACGGCCAGACGCTCAAAGTGTTGGAATTTAATGCGCGCTTTGGCGATCCCGAGGCGGAGGTTTATATGCGGTTGTTCGACGGCGATCTTTACCGGGTGCTAAGGGACTGTGCACTCGGCCGACTTAATCCTGGCCAAGTCAAATGGCAGCCAGGTTTTGCGGTCAGTGTGGTGATGGCTTCTGGCGGATATCCGGGCGAATACGAGAAAGGCTTGCCGATCGCTGGTCTAGATGAAGCAGCCAAAATGCCCGACGTCGTAATTTTTCACGCTGGCACGAAACGCGACGGCGACCAAATCCTCACCGCTGGCGGTCGTGTGCTAAACGTGACAACCACCGGCACGACACTCGACGAAGCCCTCGAAAAGGCCTACGCGGCAGTCGACAAAATTCATTTCAAAGGCGCACACTTTCGGCGCGACATCGGCCGGAGAGTTAAATGAGTAAAAAGAGTATCAAAGCCGTCATCTTTGACATGGACGGCCTAATGTTTGATACCGACAGATTAACCATGTTACTGTGGCAAAAAATATGCGACTCAACCGGACATGATTTTACGGAAGAATTTTGGGCAAGTATGCAAGGATTCAATTCAGAAGCTTTCAAAAGGGCATTCATTGAGCGATTTGGGACTGACTTTGATTATGACAACAAAAGGAAAATGAGACGCGAAATGGAAGAAGACCATATAAAGACAAAAGGGGTTCCGGTTAAAAATGGTCTGCACCAATTACTAGAATATTTGAAAAGCAAGCAAATCAAAATGGCGGTAGCCACATCGAGAAAAGCAGATATAGCACTGAACTGGCTGAAACAAGCCAATGTGGAACAATATTTCGACGTTAAAGTGTTTGGAGATGATGTAAAACGCAGCAAGCCAGCGCCGGATATTTTTCTTAAAGCGTGTGAAGAGTTATCTGTAAAACCGGAAGAAACTATAGTTTTAGAAGATTCGCCAAACGGAATCATTGCGGCATATCGGGCAGGGACGAAGCCGGTCATGATTGTTGATTTCATAGATCCAACGGATGAAATAAGAAGTACGTTATATACTGAACCGTTAAATTCGTTATCAGAAGTAGCAGCGGTTTTGAAAATCTGAGCAGCCTTTCTCGGGCCTCAGTCGAATCAAAAATGTCCCCCGATGGGGAACATTTAGTTTCAATCTGGTACGCCCGATACGATTATCGGCTGCGCCTCTTTCGCTTGCTCATTCCGCCGAAAGTAAACTTTCGCGGAAATTTCGCTGCGCTTCACGAACGTACGACTACGGTCTTTCGCTAACGCGAAATCCCTGTCGTCCGTTAAAATCGAAATATCAAAGTAAAAAATCCACCCATGAAAGGGTGAATTTCTTACTTTGGTACGCCCGATACGATTTGAACGTACGACCTCAAGCTCCGCAAGCTTGCGCTCTATCCAGCTGAGCTACGGGCGCGCAATTAGTTGAAAACCAGGGTCGATTATACCAATTCCTCGATGGGAAAGCAAATTTGACCACTGACCAGAAAAGTAGTACAATTAATACACATGAAAGAACGAAGCGAAAAATCAAACAAATCCAAGTGGTTTTGGCTAGGGATAGCGGCTGTTTTCATCGGCGCGCCGAACCCGATGATGACGCGAATAGCGCTCAGCGGCGACGCTAGCACCGATAGTTTGACTCTGATATTGATCAAATACTCGATTTTGCTCTTGGTTTTCTTTGTGCCGTTATATCGATTCGTCCGCGCCAAAAATTCGATTTTTCGAGCGGCGCTCAAGAATTTGGTGATTTATGCTGTCTGTACAGTAGTCTCAACTTACTTGTGGATGGCGGCCATAGAACAAAGCAACGCCAGCTACGCCTCGATTATCACACTGTTATCGCCGATTATTTTGGTGGTGTTGTCGGCCAAATTGGTCAACGATCGCATAACGCGACGGGCGACGGCGGGGATCACTTTGGCGGCCATCGGCGGCATATTGGTGGTGGTTTTGCCGACAATACTCCAAGGCTCGGTCACGTCGAATTTCTATCCGCTGGCCACCATATTGCTACTCATCGTTTGTGTTTTGACGCCGCTAAACATCATTTACCAGAGACGCGCCAACGAACAAGGCGTGCCATTCACGGTGTCGACGGGTTTTATGACCCTAATTTCTGTGCCGTTAATCGCGATCGTTTACATTTTCACGCGCGGCGGCGAGGCGATGATCAGCACCGTCGGCAGCTTGCCGTGGCAGGTGATATTAGTGGCGTTGTACTCCGGCCTGGTCGTGACTTTCATCTCGCGCAGTCTGGCCATAAAATGTTACGAATACACCGGCGCTGCGGTCAAGGGCGGCCTATCGTACCTCGAGACTTTGATGGCGATCGCCTTGCCGTTGATAATTTTGGGCGAGCAACTATCAATCGAAATCGTGACTGGCGCCCTGTTGATTTTGGTTGGCGTGTTTTTGGCCGAATCGGGCGGTAAACATCATTTCCTTAAGCTGGGCTTTAAGTGGCATCCGCACCACGTTTATCGCCACGGAAGAATGCGATGATTAGTTATTTCACCGACGGTTCTGCTTCGCCTAACCCCGGACGGGGCGGTTTTTCGGTCATCAAAGACGGCCAGCCGTGGCTGATCGGCGGAGAAAAAATGACCACCAACATTCGCATGGAAGGTTTGGCTTTGCTGGCGGCGCTCGAGGACGCGGGCGGCGCGAAGTGCGAAATCACCACCGACAGCGAATTTTGGATTAACGTCCTGACTAAGTGGGCGGCTACGTGGGAGGCCAACAATTGGCAAAAGAAAGGCGGCATCAAAAACCTCGATATCGTGCAACCGCTTTTTAAAAAATACCAACAATCAAACGCGAAGTTGATCTGGACGCGCGGCCACGTCGGCACGGAATTGAACGAGCTGGCGGACGAGTGGGCGAACACGGCGCGCCGTCGCCACTTGCGTGACATGGTGAGAATTGATAGAATCTAAAGCATGTCTAAGACAATTAAATTCGACGAATATCGCACGGCTGAGAGTGTCAGCCCGATGCACCCCGATAAACTTTGCGACCAAATCTCGGACGCTATTTTGGACGAGTGCCTCCGCCAAGACGCGAATTCGCGCGTGGCGATTGAAACCATGGGTGGCCACGGCATTATCACGATCACCGGTGAGCTGACGACGAGGGCTTATGTTGATATGCGCCAAATCGCCCAGCGTATCATCGGCGACCGCTACGGCGTGCAAATTAACGTGGTGCAACAATCGCCCGAAATTGCGGTAGGCGTCGATAGCGGTGGGGCGGGCGATCAAGGCGTCATGATCGGCTACGCTTGTGACGAGACGCCGGAATTGTTGCCGCTCGAGGTTGTCCTGGCGCGGCGGCTAAATCAACATTTGTTCAAGAAATGGCCGTTTGACGGTAAAACTCAAATAACGCTCAAAAATGGCGAAATCGATTCGGTGGTGGCTAGTTTCCAAAACGCGCCAAAGGAAGAGCTAGAAAAATTGGTTCGAAAATGGCTAAGCCAAGCTAATGATTCGGTTAGCGGAATTAGAATCTTGGCCAACCCAGCCGGGGATTGGTGCTTGGGCGGCTTTGACGCTGACACTGGGATAACCGGACGAAAACTAGCGGTCGACAACTACGGTTCACGGATCGCGCTGGGCGGCGGCTGTTTTTCCGGCAAAGACCCGAGCAAAGTCGATCGTAGCGCGGCCTACATGGCGCGGCGGATCGCCGTTGACTATCTGCGCGATAGAAAAGCGAAAGAGATTTTCGTGCGATTGGCCTACGCTATTGGTGTGGCCGAACCTCTGGAAAAATCCGTTATCATCGACGGCCAACACGAAGTAATTGCCGATCATTACGACCTAACGCCGCGGGGAATTATCAAAACCTTGGATTTGAAACGGCCGATTTACGAAGCCACCGCCCGCTACGGCCACTTCGGCGAAGGGTTTGATTGGGATTCTTGATATTTCATATAATTTCGTAGTAGAATAGAAATATGGAAAAGCTCAAAGGTTCGAAAATCGTGGTTATCGGGGGCGGGACGGGATCGTTTGTGGCACTGAGCGGTCTCAAAAATTACACGGCTGATTTGACGGCGCTGGTCAGCATGGCCGACGACGGCGGCTCGACCGGCACACTCCGCGACGAATTGGGCGTTTTGCCGCCCGGTGACGTCCGACAATGTTTGGTGGCGCTATCACGCTCACCCCGAGCGCGGGATCTGTTCAATTATCGCTTTGACGAAGGATCGCTCGCCGGTCATTCCTTTGGCAATTTGTTCTTGGCGGCGCTAGAAAAATTAACAGGCAGTTTCGTAGAAGCGATCGACTTGGCCGACGAAGTCTTGAATGTCGAAGGAAAAGTAGTCCCGGTCACACTCGACTCTGTGACGGTCTGTATCGACGACGGCAAAAGAATCCTGCGCCACGAGCGCGACATCGACGGTTTCAAATTCCACAAACCGCACCCGAAATTGTGGCTAGAGCCGAAACCCAAGGTCAACCCTGAGGCGGTAGAGGCGATTTTAGCGGCCGACATAGTGGTGATCTGTCCGGGCGATGTCTACAAAAGTCTCGGGCCAGCGCTGGCGGTGCCGGGCATCGGCCAGGCGCTTCGCAAGACCGCGGCGCGCAAGATTTATATCTCGAATTTGGTCAACAAACCTGGTCAAACCGAGGGCTTCAAAGTTCACGACTTGGCGGCAGAAATTGAGCGACTGGCCGGCGGGAAATTCCTGGACTATGTGATCTATAACGTGCATCCGCCGAGCAAAAAACTGCTCGAAAACTATGCGGCCGAGGGCGAATTGCCAGTCGAAATTGATGCGGCGGCGCTGAAAGATGCCCACTACAAACCCAAAGGC
>WQXA01000018.1 GCA_009785095.1 Candidatus Saccharimonadota bacterium
ATTGACACCGGCGGGACGCTGATCAGCGCAGCAGAAGCGCTCAAGCGCTCGGGCGCGAAACAGATCATCATGGGAGCGACGCACGGCATTTTTCCAATAACGCCGCCGCGCGATTCAAAAAATCCCCGGTCGACAAATTAATCCTGGTCGATACCATGCCGCAAGACGAAAACGCCCGCGTGCTCGGCGACCGTTTGGAGATTCTGCCCGTCGCGCCGCTGTTGGCCGAATCGCTGCGCCGAATCGTGGCCGGCGAATCCGTGGCCGAGTTGTTTGGTGATATGAATAATAAGTAAGCGTGATTCTGCGCTAAATGCGCTAAACTTTCTTAACCTGCAAGGCGTCAAGCTCGACGCTAGTGTCGCGGCCGAACATGCTGACTAGGACTTTGATTTTGCCCTTGACGGGGTCGATTTCCGAAACAGAACCGTCGAAACCTTTGAACGGCCCGTCGTTGACGCTGACGACTTCGCCGATCTGTAGATCGATGTCGTGTTTGGGCTCGTTGATGCCCATGCGTTTCTTGATTTTGGAAATTTCCTTGGCGCTGACCGGCGTCGGATTAGTGCCGGCGCCGACGAAACCGGTCACGCCCGGCGTGTTGCGAATAATGAACCAAGCGTCCTCGGTCAGTTTCATCTCGACCAGCACGTAGCCTTGGAAAATTTTCTGCTCGACGACTTTCCTTTTGCCGTTTTTGATGACGATCATTTTCTCTTTTGGCACGAGCACGTCGAAAATTTTGTCGGCCATGTCGACGCCCTCGATGCGTTGTTTGATCTGGTCGGCGACCTGCTCCTCGTAACCGGCATAAGTGTGAATCGCGTACCAAGCGCGCGATTCGTCGTAGCGTTTTACTTTGGCGCTCACAATATTACCTCCTTTATAGTCCAGTCAAATATCCAATCAACCAACATAATGAGGCCGGCAAAGAAAAGACAGAAAAGTATCACCGCCAGAGTCAGCGCCCAGGTCGAGCGGCGATTCGTCCAACGAACTTGCCGAAGCTCGCGCCAGGAATTGCGGAAATAGCGACCAATGGCGAAGATGGGACGGAATAAGAAAAACGATTTCTCGTTCTTCCGGGTCGTTTTGGTTGGTTTAGCAGTTTTGACTGCCTGAGAAGCAGTTTTCGCGGTCTTCTTTTTGGCCGCGGTTCTTTTAGTCGCGGCCGGCTCATCGGTTTTCGTGACAGACGAATCCGCACTCGACGCTTTGACGCGGCGAACTACGGTTCCTTTATTATCATTCTTTGCCATTCCATCTCTCCTAATTTAAATAGTCTGGCTTAACCAGACTGTCAAGTCCATTATAGCGAAATTTTTCTATCGCGTCAAGAAGTCAAAATCCAACGGGTGACCTCGAGTTTGAGTCGTTTGTATTCTGCTTCGTCGAACTGCATGTTGGCGATGCAATAGCGTTTGCCGCTCAAATGCGAGCAAAACATACAATCCATCATGTCGTAGCAATCTTGGATAAAGAACGAATTACTAATTTTGGCCGACCAAATGACGTTAAAGCTATTGGTACAAAGTTGACTCTCCTCGACGCGGATGCAGAAACTACTGGTCGTCGAACTAAAGCCGCCCACGATGTATTCGCAATCAGTCCCGCCCTCACAAAACAGCATGTTTTTACATTGATGTAGATCAAATGATCGATAGACGTTCTCGCTTTTCATGATTTGGTCACTCTCGGCCACATTGACCGAATCGATCTGACGTTCGGTCGTCGTGAAATTTGTTTCTGCCCAAGCCGCGACGATGTCTTCGACGCCGCCCAAGGGTCGTTTGTCTCGCATCCAATAGTCGTCCTGGGACTGGGCGTTGGCGTTTTCCATGGTGATAAACTGCGACGGATTGACCGATGCCGCCCAGGTCGGTTCTCCGCTCACCGAATCGTAAACTTGCTGGGGCAGCCGTCGATCGAAAGCGAATTTCTGCATCGCCTGTTCCAACGTCAGCGGGTTTTGGTAACCGAAAACCGCACCGACCACTTTGTCTAAAATTTCCTTAGCCATTTTTTCGTCCATTGTTATCTCCTTTTTACTTTATCTGGGCTTGAGCTTTGGGCTGATAAAAAATCACTCAAGGTCAGGTCGCGCTCGTCGGTCGGCGTCGGCAAAGGCGCGGCCATTTGCTCGGCTAGTTTTTCCTGAAATTTGGTCGGTAATTGTTGTTCGGTGACCGGTTTTAGCTCCGTTTTGACGGCGGGCGCTTGTTTTAGGAAATCCACCGTCCGCGCTTTGAGGCAAGGCAGAATCTGGTCGTCGACGCTGAGCCTTAGCAAACATTCGCGGGCGTTGAGCTCCGTCAAAATCCGCACGCGCAGCTCGTCTTCTTTGTTGCCGACGTCTTTGCCCTCGAGCAGGGCTTCCTTTGGCATCTCGATCGTTAAGTTGCCCTCGAGCGCTCGGGCGTCTTCTTCGCTGACCCGGAAAACGTAATAATTAGCCACGTTGGTGAAAATGGCGTCCTGGATTTCTTTGTCGATCTGGCCAAAATATTGTTGGGTCAAGAAAACAAACAGGTTGAATTTGCGCGCTTCGGCCAGAACCTGCGCCAGAGCCGGATTTTGCACCACCGACACCTCGTCGATGATCAGGATGACTTTTTCGTTGAAACCGTGGGCTTGGGCGAGCAGGAAAATTTGTTGGATCAAAAGACCGGCCACGGTTTTGACGACTTTTTCGCCCATGCTGACTTTGTTGAGAGAAAAGACGGTCAGCTGGTTTTGATTGATGACCTGTGCTAGCGAAATGTCACTGCCCGTCTCGTCGGTCAGCGCCGGATTGAGTTGCATTTCTTCGACCAAAGCCACGATCGGTGAAATGGCTTCGTTGTAATATTTGGTGCGCATTTCGTTGAAATCGGCGCCAAAGAAACGCGTGATGTTCTCCGGCACGTAACCGGCCACGTGCTCGAGCAATTGTTGGCGATATTCGGTGTCGGCGATGAAACGCTTCAGGTTGTCAAGGCTCATAACCTGCGCGGTCATCAGAACGAACAGCGTGAAACGCAGCGTCCGTTCTAGTTTGGGATTGTGTTGATCGGCCAACAATGATTTGAACAAAGTCGTGGTCAGTTCGGTGGCCGCCGAAATGTCGGTACCGGCGCCGGCGAACAATTCTGCACCGTCGTCTTTGCTCTTGAAACTTATGATGTTGCTGTCATTTAGGCCGCTCAAATCCTTTTCCAACGAAGCATGCGGATCGATCACTACCAAACGGTAATTTGTGCGATAAGTCGTATTAGACAAGAGCGAATCGACCAACAAACTAATCAGTTTGGATTTGCCAGAACCGCTAGCGCCGATGATGAAACTATGCTTGCCAAAATCATAAGCCTCGAGCGGCAGATAGTAATTTTTTGGTAAGTATGGGAAAGTATCAACCTCGAAAATGGCACCGAGATCGTCGCTTCGAAGGATGTGAATTGATTTTTGGATATCGAGATATTTCGGTTGTTTGACGCGCAAATATTTGTTGTTTTTAACAAAATCAACTTCTAGTAGATGCGCCGGCAGGACGAATGATTTTTTGCGCGAAATCGACCATTTTTTGCCGGCCTTGAAATAGAAATCACCGTTGACCATGGCGCGATCGGCGTTTAACATGCGGATTTTGAGCGTCACGAAATCGAGCTCTTTGGCGCGCTTGACTTGGTATTTTTCGCGCAGATCGAGCAAATTACCACCGGTCACGAATTGAATGAATTTTTCTTTTTCGTCGGCTTTGGGTAATTTTATTTTATCGGGGTCAATCGGCCTGAGCACCACGTCCTCTAGATTATTGGAGAGCGAACCGATGTCGCGATCCGTGGCGATATAATAACGCAAAGTGCTGCTTTTGATGCGAACGACGAGCTGCCAGGCTTTTAAAATACCGATATATTGCGAGATCGCCAAACAAGTTTTGCGCCACGATTCGGCGCTGTATTCGTCTTTCATCAAATACAGCTCGTACCAAAACGCGTATTCGCGTGTTTGCTTATGCATAAGTTTATTGTACCGCACTCCGACGTATGTTACAATGCTAAGCATGTATCAGTTTAGTTTCTTGTGGTTTTTCGTCGGTCTGGCGGTGATTGGTTTGGGCGTGGCTTTTATGCGTTTTTACAAGGAAGTCGCTGACAACATGGGCAGCGGTGCGGCTAGCTATGATCGTTACAAAATCGCGGCACTCTGTGTCTCGGGCGTGGGGATTTTAATGATGTTTAATTTGCACAATTTAATTATCGCTTTTATTGCTAATTTGATTTTTGGCGGCACTCTGAATAATTAGTGGCAAACGAAAACTAAAGGTGCTGCCGTGATTGAGCCGACTCCGGAGTTCGATCACTGTGTTCATTTTGGCGATTAGTTGCTGAACCACGTACAAACCCAAACCCGTGCCCTTGGTTTCACGAGTTCGATAATCCTCGCTCCGCCAATATCTCCCAAAAACTTTGGCTTGATCCGATTTGCTAATGCCGATGCCGGTGTCGGCCACCGAGAATTCGACCTCTGATCCGTGATCGCCATTGACGCGCCGCGCGCCGATGGTCACGCTACCGGTCGTGGTGTATTTGATGGCGTTGATGACTAGGTTTTGCATGACTTCCTCGATGGCCATGCGAGGCGTGCAAATCGTGCCGGTGACGTGGAGGTCGAGTTTTAATTCGAGGCCTTGTTCTTTGGCGTCGCCTAGATAGTTGTTGTACAGATCGTGCAAGAAATCGTCGATATCGATGTCTTCGGGATCCAAATTGATACCACGTTGGGCGCGACTCAGCGTCGAAAGATCATTCACCATCTGCGAAAGATATAGTATCTGTTGATGAGCGTCGCTGAGCGTTTTATCGAGCAATTTAGCGTCACCGCCCTTCTCAATTAGAAATTGCGTGTTGCTAAGAGCCCCCTCGGCGATCGCCACCGGGGTGCGCAATTCGTGACTAACCACGGCGATGAATTCGTCGCGTTCGTCGTCGAGCGATTTTTGTCTAGTTATGTCGCGAGCGATTATGATGACGCTTTTGGCGTCGTGCGAGTCGGAATCCTTGAAAGTGCCGCGGATCGGCGAAATCGACAGATACAAATTGATTTTTTGACCGCCGGGGTAAGTATGGACGAGATCACCTCGCTCGACAAATTTACTAGAATCGCGTATCAATTCCGCTAGCGACACCGACTGACCGTCTTCGTTCGAGAGCTTGAACAAATCGTCAATTTTGGAATTGTTGATGTCTTTATTGGTCTCGAGGAGGCTCAGCGTAGCGGCGTTATAGAGGTGGACGATGCCACTTTTGGTATCGACACTCAAAATCGCGTCGTTTAAGCTGTTGATGACGGTCTCGAGGCGCTGGCTCTGCAGGCCTTCGCGGGTCTTTAGATTTTCATAGAGTTCAATCCGTATCAGATTGGACGACCTCATCCAGACCAAAATAACGGCCGACGAAAACATCATAACGGTGGAAATCATGATGCTAACCAATTGCCCACCGACCGGCTCGGGATGCAAAACCCCGAAGGCCAACATCACGGCGGCCGCGTAAATAGCGCCGATGATCATGGCTTTTAGGCCTAGGATAACCTCGGTGGCGACAATCAAAATAATCCCAAACATATAAACCGCCGGTGCATCGCCGACCACAAACACGGCGTAGAGCGAAGCTGCGATGTAGCTGAGCAATATGTAGATGGCCAAGGAGCGCTTGGTGTTGGGTTTTAGGGCGGCGTAACAGATCACCAACGTCAAAAACGCTAGCGTGGAGAATAACATCATCGCGTCGCTATAAAACGGCGAATACGGTTCGGCGTCCGAAAAATATATAAACGCCGAATAAAACAACGTCAAAGAAGCGATAAAAAACCCGGCTAGCTGGATGGTGTACAGCAATTTAGGGTTATATTTGGACTTCTGCTTGCTCACAGAAACTATTCTAGCATAATCGCTATAAGTAAGGGGAATATTTTTTGATGTCGCGCCGCTTGGCTTTGGCTTCGGGACAGACGCGCTCTAGATCTGCCCAAAAATCCGCGCTGTGATTAGGATTCTTGACATGAGTCAACTCATGCAGCAACACATAGTCGATCAGCTCATTCGGCAGTGTCATCAGCATAATATTAAGGGAAATAACCACCAAATCATCGCGGTGCGTGCAACTGCCCCAGCGACTTTTGGCGTGCGTGAAACGGACTTTGTCATAAGGCAGATCGTATTGATCGGCCAGATATTGCAAGCGACGCGGCAGGTAGGCTTTGGCTTCTTTTCTAAGGGCTTTTGCCACGCCGTCCTTTATGAGGCGAGTGCGCTCAAGGTCAGAAGTGCTTGGGCGGACGATCACGTTGACGTCTAACTTTTGCAGTTTGACGGATTCTTCGTCGCCGGTTTTGATGTGCAAGCGATGCGATTTGCCGATTTGTTCGCCGTCCGCGTAATCTTTTTTGCTCGCGATGCGTTCCATGGAGCGCCGCAATTTACTGCGGTTAGCATCGAGCAATCGGCCGATGTCTTTTCTCGAACCAAAGCGCGGCAAACGCGCCACCAAGCGACCGTCGGTCTGGAATTGAATGGAAACAGAATAACCCTTGACGCGACGAATTTCGATATCACCAAATTCCTCGTCGTAGAAAGTTTTATTGGACGAATGGGCCACGTGGCCTCACAATCGGTGCTGGTTGGGGCTGCGGTGCGGCCGGAGCGGGTTCTTGGGTTTCGAGGATTTTCTTGAGCACGGTGCGTGCCTGGGTTGAATAAGTATGTTTGCCGCTGATCACCACGGTGGCCTTGTCGAAGCGCGTCGGTGCTTGGTATTCTTTTGCCTGTCTAGCGAATTCGGTAGCGTCTAGGGATTGCTTGTAGCGATCGCCGGCCTTCCGGGCGTCACGCTTGGTGCTGCGGCGTTCGGCTGTTGGCGCATCGGTTTGCACCACGACGGTCAAGATTTTGTAACCGGCTTTCTTGGCGCTAGTGGCTAGAGTCGTGCGTGCCGGCCGATCGTTATAACCTCCATCCAAAATGATGGTTTTCTTGGTCTTTAATAATTCAGCCATCATCATGTCGGAGACTTGTTTGACGATCGTTTTTTCGTTGTCGTCATAAGTGTGATGCGCAAACAACATCCAGCGGATTTTGTCCTCACTAACCAAGGCGGCGTCAAAAGTCTCGGCAAACTGCGTGGCGAAAAAGGACTTGCCCGACCCAGGCAAGCCGATAACTACGATTATTGTTGGGCTCGACATGCTCAATTTATCCATCTTTCCTCCTAAGCAACTACTATTCTAAAGTGTTTGAGCGCGAAAGTCAAACTGCCTCTCCTCACCCAAATATTCCGGGCAGTTCACTAAATCATCAATCGTGGTGATATTGTCAAAAATCTCGCGTGGGAAATCGTTTCTAGAGTTGACGTCCGTGTCGGCAATCAAATTTTTCACCTCGTCCAGCGTCATTTCATGGACAGAAATTTTTTCGCCAGCGTCGAGTTTTTGGTCGACTTGGCCGATGAAATCGGTCGCCAAAAACCAGTAACTGAACCATTCGATCTTGCCGAACGATTGAGCCGCCCAAATCAGGCGCCAGTTTTGGAACGTCATACCAGTTTCCTCGAGCAGCTCGCGCTGGGCGGCCTCTAGCTCGGTCTCGGCCTCGTCGTCATGCCGCCCACACGGCAAGCCGTAAAATTCCGCCGTGTTCGGTTGCTGCTGTTTTAGCACCACCAATCGGCCGTCCTTGATGGCCAAAACTAGCACCGAATCAGCCCGTTTTAACATTTCAAAAGTTCTAACCGAGCCGTCAAACATCCGTTGCGGCCAATGATAAACATCGAAAATTTTTCCCTGAAAAACGCGGCGAGCATCTCGCGGGATTAACCTAGCTTTCTTTGGGATGACTGTTCTCATGACGAAAATCCTATAGCCACTCCAGGCGTTTTTTAGCGTAGAACTTCTTGGTGGCTTCGATGCTCAGAGCGTAACCCATCAGCAGCACGAACAACCACCCGGCAAAGACGAGTGGCAATTTCATCATCTGGACAGCCTCACCGACACTAGTGAAACCAATCACCAAGACGAGAATCATCACCAGCAGCGTCAAAATTATCAACGGTTTAGAGGCCATGCTCTCAAAGAAGGGTTTTTTGGCCGTTCTGATCATGTGGATTATTAGGACTTGGGATATGGTACCAAAGACGAACCAACCGCATTGAAAGAGCGGCGCTAGATCCTGCGTGTTGGCGCCAATAATAAAGAACAAAACGACGAAACAGAGCACATCAAACACCGAGCTGATCGGACCGAGAACGTACATAAAATCTTTGATCGATCGAGTGTTCCATTTTCTAGGTCGTTTGATAAATTCATCGTCGACATTATCAAAAGGAATACCGAGTTGCGACATATCGCACAGCAAATTCTGAATCAGGATATGGATCGGTAGCATCGGCAAGAAAGGCAAAAACACGCTAGCGACCACCACCGAAAACATATTGCCAAAATTGCCGCTAGTGGCCATTTTGATGTATTTGATGATATTGCCGAAAGTTCTACGGCCGAGCTCCACGCCCTGCTCTAGAACCAATAGATCTTTCTCGAGCAGGATGATATCAGCGGTTTCCTTAGCGATGTCCACCGCATTGTCAACCGATATGCCGACGTCGGATTGTTTCAGCGGCAAAGCGTCATTAATGCCGTCGCCGAGATAGCCGACGGTGTGATTGTTCTTTTGCATGATTTTGACGACGCGCTCTTTGCCGGACGGCGACAATCTATAGAAAAGATTGCAGATTTCGACTTTTTTGCTCAACTCGTCGTCGGACATTTTCTCAACCTGCGCGCCGGACAGGGTGACTTTGGTGTCGATACCGACTTTCTGGCAAACGATTTCGGCCACGCCCAAGCTATCGCCAGTCAAAACAACGCTTCTGACACCGTGCTCCTCCAAAGTTTTAATGGCTCGTTTGGCCGATTCTTTGGGCGGATCCAAAAATCCTATAAAACCGATGAAAGTCATGCCTGATTCGTCCTCGACGCTATAGGCCTGGCGGTTGTCTGGTTCGGTTTCTTTCTCGGCCACCGCTAGCATCCGAAGGCCTTGAGCATTGTGCGAATGATAAACCTTTAGAGCCTCGGCGCGGATTTTATCGTTCAGGGGAATTATCCTGTTGTGGTATTTGACGTTTTTACAGATCGCCAGGATCTCCCCGAACGAGCCCTTGGTGATAATGTGATTACCATCATCGTGACGCAAAACGACGCTCATCCTTCGCCTATCAAAGTCGTACGGAATCTCATCGGCCAATTCGTACTCGTCGGCTAATTCGCACAGCCCGTCAGTTTCTGCTCTGTTAATAACGGATAGGTCGATCATGTTTTTGAGACCGGTCTGGAATTGACTATTTAGACAGGCTCGTTTTAGAACCTCGATGTCGTCCTTGTCGTGGATGTTGATGTATCTATCGAGGACGACTCGCCCTTCGGTCAGCGTGCCCGTTTTGTCGGTGCACAAAATGTCCATTTCGCCAAAAGCCTGTATCGAGCCGATGTTTTTAACGATGACTTTATGTTTGGACATCTTTACTGCCCCGGTAGCCAGCGTGGTCGTAAAGACAACCGGCAACATTTCCGGGGTTAACCCCACCGCAATGGCGATAGCAAACAGCAGCGAATCCAGTAGATCCACTCCGGTGATAACATTAATAATCAGAACGGTCGGAATCATGACGAGCATGAACCTAATCAATAATCTGCTGACCGAGCTAATGCCCCGCTCGAAACTATTCTTGGGCGTTTTGCGCGACAGGGATTTGGCCATGGAGCCGAAATAAGTATCATTCCCGGTCGCCAGGATAATCGCCGTGGCGGTTCCGCTGACGACGTTCGATCCCATGAAACCGATGTTTGGCAAGTCAGTCACCGAGCTATCGCCGTCCCCTGAGCGATCGCTGAATTTTTCGACCGGGTTGGATTCACCGGTCAGGGCGGCTTGGGCGATAAATAAATCTTTGGTGGTCAAAAATCTAACATCGGCCGGGATCATGTCGCCGGCCGCCAATTTGATCATGTCGCCGACGACCAATTCTTCCATCAAGATCTCTATGAACTCGCCGCTTCTTTTGACATCGGCCTGGTTGACGATCATTCGAGACAATTTCTCGGCCGCCTTGGAAGATTTTTCACTCTGGATAAAGGAGATCAAACTAGCCACAAAAACCAAACTCATGATGATAATAAAGGTCAAATAACTCTCCTCGTCAGCAAATACCACATCGGTCAGCAACGTAATAATAGCGATGACGATGAGCACGGCGTTGAAAGGATTGATGATGGCTTCGGATAATCTTTTCCACGTCGTGTTCTTGTTGATGACAGTAATAGCGTTGAGGCCATCGTCTTCTAATTTTTCCTCGGCCTGGGATTCCGTCAAGCCATCCGGGTGCGTTTCTAGTTCCTTGTACAAATTATCCAGATCCAGAGTGCTATATTTGTGAATATTTTCCTCTGCGAGGACGTTCTTGCCGCCGCTGCGGGCTTTTCTATTTAAAAACCGCATAATAACATCTCCCTTCGCTCCCGCCTAATGAAGACGGCCGTTTCGGATATTTATAGTTCATTTGGCACGGGCGGCAGGGTTCGAACCTGCGACACCAGGTTTTGGAGACCTGTGCTCTACCAGACTGAGCTACGCCCGTACGACAACCATACTAGCATACCTAATCATATTTGGCCACTCCATAGCCAATTGTTGTAATTAATACTACGATTTTCATCTATTAGGCCGGGACAATTGGGACAAGCAACGCTCGCTTTATTGCAATATTAATGTTGTAAAATTTACATATAATAAATTATAGTAAAATCAAGACTTTACACGCTGATTTAAACACCTTATAATGGTCATGTTTTAACTAAAAGTGAGCAAACGGATCAAATGAAATTACTGATGTTGGGTTGGGAACTACCGCCGTATAACAGCGGTGGTCTTGGGGTTGCTAGCTTTAACATGGCTAAAGCCTTGTCGAAGCGCGGCGTCGACATTCAATTTGTCCTGCCCTACAAAGCCAAACACCACGAGGCCGAGAAATTTTTTGATGTCTTGCCGGCCTCTAATATTCCGCCCCTGATCAACGAAAACGGCGACTATGTGGCGATGGGCGCCTATTCTGGCACTTGTTCGGTCTGCCGCAGTCGCAGCTGCAAACACGCCAAGAGCTACGTCGAGGGCTTTATCGGCGCTACCCGTCGCTACGCTGACGAAGTTGCCCGATTAGTGACTCGTCGCAAATTGCACCCTGATGTCATCCACGCCCACGATTGGCTGACCATGGAGGCCGGCGTGCGAGCCAAACTCATCAGCGGTAGCCCGCTGGTGGTGCATGTCCACGCCACGGAATTCGACCGCGCCGGTGGTCACTACGGTAATCCGCTGATTCACGAAATCGAGTACCAAGGATTAGTGATGGCCGATCGGATTTTGGCGGTGTCGCAACTGACCAAGAACATCATCGTGCGGGAATATCACATTCCTGCCGACAAAATCGAGGTGGTACACAATAGCCTCGACCCCGGTGACCTCGACGATATAGTGGTCGATGCTAACGATTATCTCTATGCCAAGGAACTGAAAAAACAGGGCTACACCATCGTCTCGCCCGGCGGCGTGCGCTTGACTGCCCAAAAAGGCATCTCGTATCTGCTCGAGGCCATGGCGCTGGCCATGACTAAAAACCCGAAATTACTCCTGCTCGTACCTAGTTCAGGCGACCAGAGAAATCAGATCATCGAAATGGCGGCCGATCTCGGGATTTCCGATCGCGTGATTTTCCTCGGTTTCGTGCGCGGTTCGCGTCAACGCGAGCTCTACCAAGTAACCGACATTTTCGTCATGCCGTCGATTTCTGAACCGTTTGGCATCACCGCTCTCGAGGCGGCGCATTCGCACACGGCGCTGCTTTTGTCCAAACAATCCGGCGTCGGCGAGGTTTTGCGCAATGTCATGCGTTTTGATTATTGGGACACGCGGCGCCTGGCCGACGAGATAGTCAACATTTCCCTGTCGCCGGGTTTGTCGGGCGAACTCTGCGATGGTGCCAAGCGCGAATATCTCAAATTCAGCTGGGCGGACGTCGCCGAGAAATTGTCACACGAATACAGCAAAGTCATGGCGCGCGCCAAAAGGAACGCCGCCAAATGGGTCGAGTTCGCTGCCGAAGGAGCCGCTCATGCCTAAGGCCATCTGTCTCTACATGCACGTTCACCAACCTTGGCGGGTGCGACAGTATTCGGCCTTTGACACCGGCGTTGACCATAATTATTGGGGTGCGGGCGATGGTGAGATTTTGCGCAAAGTTGCCGACAAATCGTACTTCCCGACCAACACGGCGTTGATCGACATGCTGAATACTTATCCCGAATTCCGCGTCAGCCTGTCGATTACCGGCACTTTTATCGAGCAATGCGAATATTATCTGCCGGAGCTGCTAGAATCATTCAAGGCGCTTGTCAACGCCGGTCGTTCGCCGGACGGCGACCAGAGCAAAAACCGCGTGGAAATCGTTGGCGAGACTTATTATCATAGTTTGGCGTTCTTTTATTCGCGTCCGGAATTCGACCGCCAAGTTGCCCAACATGCCCAGAAAATCGAGGACGTTTTCGGCCTGAGGCCGACGGCTTTTCGAAACACCGAGTTGGCTTATAATAACGACCTCGGCAAATGGGCGGACACTCACGGCTACAAGGCCATCCTGGCCGAGGGTTGGGACAAAGTCCTCGGTTGGCGCTCGCCGAACTTTTTATACAAACCGCCCGGCACAGAGAGAATCAAATTGTTGCTCAAAAATTACAAACTATCGGACGATATGGCCTTTCGTTTTAGCAATCGCAGTTGGGCGGAATATCCGCTGACCTCCGGCAAGTACGCCGCGTGGTTGGACGCCGAGGACGCGCCGCTGGTTAATTTGTTCGTTGACTATGAAACTTTCGGCGAGCACCATTGGGAAGACACCGGGATTTTCAATTTTCTAAAGGCTCTGCCGCACGAATGGCTGAGTCGTCCGGAGCACACTTTCATGACGGTTAGCGAGGCGGCCGATTTCTATGAGGTCAAGGACGAGGTCTCGATGCCGCACGTGGTGACTTGGGCGGACACCGAGCGCGATTTGTCGGCCTGGCTCGGCAACCGCATGCAACAGGAATCGAATCATTATATCTACGCCATGGAACAGCACATTTTGGAAACCGGCGATATTCATTTGATCGGCGACTGGCGGCGCTTGACGACGTCTGATCATGCTTATTATATGAGTACGAAATATTGGAACGACGGCGATGTGCACGCTTACTTTTCGCCCAAACCGTCGCCTTTTGATGCCTTTATGGATTATATGAACGCTCTGCGTGATGTGCGTTTCCGCCTGATTAAAAACCATGTAAAGCGAGGTTAAAAAATGGCGCGGCCGATTATTCTCAGCAATGGTGAGATGGCGATCGGGCTGAATACTTTTGGGATGGTGCATGATTTTTACTATCCTTATGTTGGTTTGGAAAATCACTCGTCCGAACGAGCGACGCGGCATCGCATAGGTTTGTTTATCGAGGGCGCTATTCATTGGCTGAGCGACGGCAGTTGGAAAATCAAACAGGAATACATCCCGGGGCGGCTCATCGGCAAGACGGTAGCGACTAACGAATGGCTCGGTTTTACTATTGAGTTTCAGGATTTTGTCGACAGCGAGCTGAGCGTTTTTGCGCGTAATATTCATGTCATCAATCATAGCGATCGACCGCGAGAGGCTAAATTGTTCCTGCATCAGGCTTTTATTATCGGCGAGGCGGCCGATGGTCACGACACGGCGCAATACATCCCGCCGATGAACGGTCAAACAGAGGCCATTTTGCACTACAAAGGCAAACGCGCCTTTCTCGTTAGCGGCGACAATCTACAGACCAAAAACAGTTTCGATAGTTTTAGCATCGGTTGTTTTGGCGAGTTTGGCGACAGCAAAAGTGACGGTGTGTGGCGCGACGCCGAGGACGGCGAGCTAGCGCGCAATCCGGTGGAGCGAATTCAAACCGATTCGATATTGCAATATTCTTTGAATTTCGGGGCGCACGATTCGGTGCGGGTTCATTACTTTTTAGCGGCCGGCAAATCTCACCACGAAGCACGCCGAACTTTAGACAAATTCAATGGCGACGGTCTCTTGACTCGCCTGATGAAGACGGATCAATATTGGCGAAACTGGATCGCCTCGGCTCAAACCACGGCCGAGGTAAAAGTCGCGCCGGAATATCGCCAGCATTTCTTGACTTCACTGCTTATCCTGAAAGCTATGATGGATCGCCGCGGCGCCATTATGGCTAGTTGCGACACCGAGATGCTCAAATACACCCGTGACGCCTATGTTGATTGTTGGCCGCGCGACGCTGGGTATGCTTTTTGGGTGTTTCTGCGGCTCGGTTATTATAACGAGATAAGGCAATTTTTCCGCTTTGCGCGCGATGTTATATCGGACGAGGGTTTCTTTTGGCAGATGTATCGTCCCGACGCCACGATTGGCCCCAATTCGCACGCTTATGTGCACGACGGTGGCGAAATCGCCCCGCCGATCCAGACCGACGAAACCGCTATCGTGCTGTTTCTGCTCGCTAAAACCATCCAAACTGCTGTCAAAACCGGTGACAAAATCGAAAATTGGCGTGAAATGTACGAAGATCTGGGTCGGCCGATAGCGAATTTTCTGTCGGATTATATCGACCCGGCCACCAAATTACCCCGCGCCAGTTACGAGCTCTGGGAAGTGCTCTACCAAACGACGACTTATTGCGCGGCCGTGACGTTCGGCGCCCTCGAGGCAGCGGCGGAGCTCGCGGAAATGTTCGGTGAAACCAACAACGTCATCAAGTGGCGCAACACGGCTAGCGAAATTCGCGAATCGGCCGGCGTTTTCTGGAACAAGGACAGGAATTATTTCTACCGCGGCTTCTGGCGACACCGCGATGGACGAGAGTTCGACTATGACCACACCATCGACGCCTCGGCCTTTTACGGCGCCTGGGCTTTTCGTTTGTTCGATGACGCCAAGCTCGAAACGGCTTTTAGAACACTAACCGAGCGATTTTACATCCGAGAAAATAATGTCGGCTTGCCGCGCTTTGAGGGTGACGATTATAACCGCCAGCGTTCCGACGGTGAGGGCAATCCTTGGTTTATCACTTCTTTTTGGATAGCCCAGTACGCGGCCGAGCGTGGCGAGACCGATTTGACCAAGAAAGTCCTCGACTGGGCGAACGACCAGATGATGCGTACCAACATTCTGCCCGAACAAGTCAGCCCGCTCGACGGTCGCATGCTGAGCGCGGCGCCGCTTAGTTGGTCACACGCCGAGTTTATTAATACTTGTCTTGACTATGGTAACTCGAAAAATGATGTCCCCGAGGAGCAAGAAAATGAAGTTTCGACCGAGCAAAACTAACCGACGCGCCTTCTCGAAAATCGCCGAAGAGTACGATTTGGTTTACTTTGGTCATATCAATCCCAAAATCGACACCGATTACAAAATGGTGCGCGGCCTGACGGCTTCGTCTGATATTGTGGACGAAAATTATACCACGGGGAATGTTTATGATTACGAAGTGGCGTTTCTACAACGTCAGAAAAAGGTACGCACGCTCTCCGGTGAACAGAAAAAGCGCCAGTGGACGATTTTGCAAATCCAACTAAAAAAGGTAAGATTGCCGCATTTTTTGGTGGATGGACGTCGGCGGACTGAGGAATATGGCGCGCTACTAGCTTCGACGCAGCGCTGGCGCGAGATCGGCTGGCAACACGTGGCCGATCACCCCGAATTTCCGCGCGTTTTTGCGACTTATGCTCAACCGCTCGACGTGGCAGCCATCATGGCCATCCTGACCCGGGAGGTTCAAGACACGTTAGCCACACATTTCTCGGGGTTTGACTACGAATTTGAGGCCGATAAATTGATCGTTTACGCCACCGACACCGAAGTCGATCTCCAAACGCTCGACCACATGCTGCGCGTCGGCCTGTGGCTAGCACGGCATTTGGACGCGACCAAAGACACTAGCGTTTCTTTGGTTTGACTTCGTTGCGACCGAGGTTTTTCTTGGTCTCAGTAAAATCCTCGTGCTGGCGCGTGCGCGGATTGTATTTCTTTAGCGACAATTTGCCCTGGTTCTTGACTTGCCGATTCTGCGGATTAACCGTCGTATATAGTCGCGTCTTGCCGTCACCACTGACGATGCCGACCAATTTGCGCTTCGATTTGCTATTGCTCTTCTTACTCTTTGCCATATCTTTTCATTATATCACACTTGACAATAAAACTCAACCCGGTTTTCAGAAATCGTTTTCATCGGCAGATACGTTAACCCGACTTCTACGAGACGCAACATCCTACTTTAGGACTTTATCGATTTCCTGTTCTGTGAAACCCCATTCTAGGAGTGTCTTGTAGAGCTCGAGGCCAAGGAATTTATGCATTTTACTTGGTATTGTCTGTGGGCGGAATCCGCCATTAGGATTTATAGCCTTAATATGGCTGCCCTTGCCACCTTTAGCGTCAATTTTCATACCTAATTTACGGTAGGCTTTCACCCAATCATTTTGAGTTTTATCGGTAAGAGATATCATAAAATACTTCTATGCTGCAGCGAGTACTTCTTGACGGATTACTTTTGATTCACCAGAAAGACGAATGAGAGTGTCAGAACAATATTTAGGCGCAATACCGTAGTATGTGAAAACAGCATCTTTGATAAGTCCATTAACATCATCTCTAGCATCTCCACCGGTTAAAATACCATCAACATTTGTAGATTTTGCTAGCCAATTTCCATCGGGTGCGTGCTCAATACTGAACTGCAAGCCACCTAATTCCTTGATTTCGCGTAACATCTCAATTACATTAGGATCATTAGAGCCATCAAACTTGGCGCCAAGACGCCGAGCTAATAATACCAGTTTGTATCGCAAACTTGTTTTCATGATATTCTCCTTGTGTCTATTTTATCATGTTTACTAAATATAGTCAACACCATAGCACCACCTCCATTAGTTCTCACTAAGTATTTTACCACAGGTTTATTCGATGTGTCAAAACCCTAGCACTTCTTACGTTTTGTCCCAAGACCGATTTTCCTGAGCCGCAATCTCCACTTCTACGGCTTTTCGCTGTTCATCAGAGCAGTTGGCTTCATCTATCTCTGGATACATAATACTAAAAAACATTCTGAAGGTGTTTCGTTCGATAGAATCACTGTCTAGCATACCCGCCGCCATCCAGCGATCACGGCGACCGATGGCGAGTTCCTTGAAATCTTCATCTATGGACGGGCGTCTGAGCAGCTTATTAAGTCGCACTAGCCAACTCATGACGGTTAGTTCGCTATAGTTACCACTATTACAACAATAAGTACTCAGTCTAATAACCTTATCTTCACCTTTCGGTGGCTGCCGAGACAAGTCACTCCTAAGGGCTGTCATTGCCTCGCTATAAATTAATTCGATCGCACGTCGCGCGGGATTATCTGGATTGTCGCTGATTTGCAACCCGCCAGCTAAGTATTCGCAACAATTTATCAATCGCTCAGTTATTATTCGCGACGGCTCCGTGTCTGGTCTGTTTTCCCAATACGGATCAGCCTTGTCATGATCCCACCTGGCTATACGTGCTACTCCCACGCGCCTTACAACATCTTCATAATAACCAGTGTCATCACAATCGTGCTGTTCGTCATCGTAGTGCGCAAACTCCCGCTCAACCTCACTCGCGCTACGACGAGTCCTCCCAACGATAGATTCTATGCCGTTATAATAACTACTAACCTCCAAAACCACTCTTCCACCAATTTTATCCGGAAATGACAATGCCAACTTCAATTTACCACTTTCCGGATCGATGTTAATGGCAGCATCGCGAGTCAATTTACCAAATCGCCAATCATACGGCGCCACACCAGCCGTTGTACCCTTGCGTAGTTTGTTAATCCTTGCGACAGCGCCGTATTTACAACCTTCGTCAAGATCATGATCTGCCATATATGTCTGATGCTTATTTTTTGGCCAGCTGCTCAACAGCCTACCGGCATTTTCATGAAACGTAGTGTATAGTGTTAGTATTTCCTTGGTGTTGATAACTGGTTCGTCGCTATTTACGAGCTGCACAAAAACGTCCCAATGCTCAGATATACTCTGCTCAAAATATTCACTGTCTATGCCCTTATCTTGAATCGATTGCATCCACTCAACAAAACTCATGACTTGTTCTAGTCTTTGCTTATCAGTTTCGTCTATCTGCCCAGTTTTTATGCTACCAACTAAGCCCCCCCCTCCTCCGTCGTCGTCGTCGTTACGCACTCTACCATATCCTACCCCGCTTCATTAGTTATATTCACTCCTTAGCAAGTATAGAGTGCGCTTTTATGTATTGCAAGCATAAGCGTTCATAGACCATATGATTCACTTTACGAAAAATAGATTTTCATGATCTGCCTGGCGATCTTAATAAAAAAATCCTA
>WQXA01000019.1 GCA_009785095.1 Candidatus Saccharimonadota bacterium
GGATTGCTTCGCTACGCTCGCAATGACGCGCTCTGTCATTGCGAGGCGACTTGTCGCCGTGGCAATCTATGTGGTGGATTGGTTCTGGATTGCTTCGTCGTTTCACTCCTCGCAATGACGGAGTGATTCAGCCACGTCACATAAAATGAAAAACCCCGCAGTGTTGCGTCTTAGCAACGGGCCGGGCTTTCCGTGATACGGCGATTGCTGTACCTGCCGGACATTATATCACACCTCATGGCTCTGTGTCAACCCAAAGGACTTTTGATTGTTTGACATACTATAACAATCTATGATACAATAGAGGCATCCCGACGCGGGCAATTCGAACGGAGAGATACCTAAGAAGAACCCGCTATTTTTTGTGGTTTAATTTCCGCTTGCTCTGATGAGCAATTTTGCGCTTTATGTCTGAGCTATCAAGGAAATCTACAAATTTTGGTGTGAGAGGTCGATATAGTGACGACATAGATCTGCGGTTTGGTGCTAAAACTTTCTCTAGCTTGTTTTTCTTGGCGAGATATTTCACAACCTTGATGTAATCACCGTCGCCGGAAACTAAAACGACTTTGTTAAATTTCTCACGCTCGGCGATTTTCTCCATAATGGCAAATACAATATCAGTATCAACATTGCCTTTCTTTTTGCCTATCATGCTCTGGTTATGTTCACGAAAGACAAGAATAAAGCCCGCTTTTTGTATGGTCTCGTAGAGTTTTTCTTGTTCATTATAAACTGCACCAAGAAAATAGTAAGCAGCATCAACATTATATTTTTCGCGCAAATAAACACGAAATCTAGCTAGGTCAATTTTCCAACCATGCGATTTTGTATTCATGTACAGATTCTGGCCATCGATAAATGCTTGATTCATAATAACATCATAGCATACTATTTGGCTCTATGAGGCCATAATGTAATCGCAGGGAGCGGAATGATGAAGCAATCCAGAACCAATCCACCACATAGATTGCCACGGCGACAAGTCGCCTCGCAATGACAGCGAGAAGGTTCCTCGCGATGATGAAGAAATCCTGCTGTTTTTGATGAGACAGGCGCAATATGCTATACTGCTTTTATGATAAAGCTAAACACCCAGCACGCGAAATCGCTAACTACTGAGGCGGAAATGACAAACATCTGGCCGCGGGTCGAAGCGGCGCGCGACAAAGTTACGCACGGCACGGGCGAGGGCAGCGAGTTCCTCGGTTGGAGAGATTTGCCGAAAACCTACGATCGCGACGAGTTCGCGCGCATCAAAACGACCGCCGCCGAGATTCAGAAAAATAGCGACGTATTGGTGGTCATCGGTATCGGTGGTTCTTATCTCGGGTCGCGGGCGGTGATTGAGCTGCTCGGCAACAATAGTTCCACCGAAGTGATATTTTCCGGTAATAACCTTAGTTCGATTGAGCTGGACAAGACGTTAAAGAAACTAGACGGTCGCGATTGGTCGATCAACGTCATCTCCAAATCCGGCACAACGCTCGAGCCGGCGGTTACTTTTCGGATTCTGCGCCAAAAGTTGATCGAGCAATACGGCGAAAAGGCCGATGGCCGAATCTACGCCACGACCGACGTAGCCAAAGGCACGCTGCATGATCTGGCGACTGAGCAAGGTTGGACGCGGTTCGTGGTGCCGGACGATGTCGGCGGGCGCTACTCGGTTCTGACTGCGGTGGGGCTCTTGCCGATCGCGGTGGCCGGCGTCAACATCGACGAATTGATGGCCGGCGCGGAATCAGCCACCGCCGAAACGACCGCTGCAGGAACGGTTCCTGCAATAGATATGGCCATGCAATACGCGGCGATTCGTAACGTTTTTCTTGAGAAGGGCTTTACGGTGGAAGTCCTCGCCAGTTTCGAGCCGAGTTTCGCCCAGATGGCTGAGTGGTGGAAACAGCTATTCGGCGAGAGCGAGGGCAAGGACGGGAAGGGCATCCTGCCGGATTCGATGATTTTCACCACGGATCTGCATTCTTTG
Organism: Candidatus Saccharimonadota bacterium; assembly: GCA_009785095.1. Classification (GTDB taxonomy): domain Bacteria; phylum Patescibacteriota; class Saccharimonadia; order Saccharimonadales; family Saccharimonadaceae; genus WQXA01. The sequence continues at coordinate 1,985 of WQXA01000019.1, forward strand.
GGTCAATATATCCAGGACGGCCGGCGACAAATCATAGAAACGTTTATAAATATCGCCAAGTCACCGGTGGAAATTACCATTCCCGCTAACGATGATAACGGCGACGGGTTGAATTATCTGGCCGGACAGGATCTGTCGTTCGCGAATCAAAAAGCCTACGAAGCGACCGCTCTAGCACACAGTGAGGACGGCGTGCCGGTACTGTCGATCGACATTCCGGCTATCACCCCTAGGGAAATTGGTTACTTTATCTATTTCATGGAACTAGCGGCGGCGATTTCGGGCTACACGCTCGGTGTTAATCCGTTCGACCAACCGGGCGTCGAGGCTTACAAAAAGCACATGTTTCGCCTGCTCGGGAGAGAGGATTAGATGACGATTGCTATCGGTTTCTTTCTTTTTCTTATCGGCGCGGCCGGCGGCTCGTTCGTTGGGGCTATGACTTGGCGGATAAATAGGAAAATGGATTTTATAAAAAGCAGGAGCATTTGCGAGCATTGTAAACATCAATTGAGCGCTGGCGATTTGATCCCGATACTGTCGTGGCTGATCCTCCGGGGCAAGTGCCGCTATTGCGAGAAAAAAATTGGCTGGCTGGCGGTTGTTTTAGAGGTCGGCGTCGGTTTGGCTTTTGTGGTTTCGTATCTACTGTGGCCGTCAATATTCGGTGCGGAATCGTTCGGGGTCTTGGGCGCGGCGCAAATCACCAGTTTCGTGTTGTGGCTGATCATGGTGGTTTTGATGGCGGCGCTCCTAGTTTACGACGCGCGCTGGCGGTTGCTGCCGAACAAATTGCTGTTTCCGCTCATTGGCGTAGCAGCGGCACAAGTAGTGATTAGTTTTATAGCACGCACCGTTCCCGTCGAATGGTGGAGCTACTCATACAAGATGGCGATACTATTCGCCCAGATGTTCGGTGCTTATTTAATTGAAAATGTGATATTAGCGCTGCTGCCGGTGTCCGGCGTTTATCTGGCGCTATATTTGGTGAGTCGGGGCAAATGGATCGGATTCGGTGACGTCAAATTCGGCCTGGCGGTGGCACTAATCTTGGCTGACTGGCGACTAGCGCTCACGGTGCTAATCGGCGCGAACTTGCTCGGCAGCCTGGTCATGCTACCGCTGTTAGTTGTCGGCAAAAAAAGCCTTAGCAGCAAAATCGCCTTTGGGCCGTTTCTGATCGCGGCGACTTTTTTGGTTTTCCTATTTTCACCTCACATAACCAATTTTATAGATAATTTCTTCTTGTACTATTGATGTTGCTTATGATATAATGTCAGCATGAAGGAACGGGGGTTCACAATTATTGAAGTGTCGTTGTTCTTGGCGATATCGGGCGTTTTGATTTTGTTGACGGTCGGGCTGTGGACTATGGTAGCGCGCCAACGTTTCCAAGACACCATGGTCACGCTCAAGAGCAAAATCCAGAGCGAATATGAGGAAGTGCGAACCAATATCAACGAGCGGTTGGGTGAGGCGGAAGTCATTAATTGCGGTGACGATGGCGATTTTCCGCCGGGGAACCAGGACAAAACCGGCAATAGCACCTGTTTGGCGATCGGTAAACTGATTCAATTTGGTATAGGAAATAGACAGGAAATTAAAATCAGCTATGTTGTGGCGACCGGCGATGTCGGTGTAGAATATAGCGGGAAGAACGACGAAGATGCCATAAAGAGCCTGAGCCTCAGGCTGATAGGTTCCTCGAGCGATTACTATGTCAACTCGACCGACGGTGCTATTTTGCCGAGAACCGAACTAATAGGTTGGGGTGGTGAATTCGCCGGCGGCTGGACGATTACTGATTCTCCCCAACGAACTAACGCCATAGCCATTTTGCATAGCCCGATTAGCAGCGCTGTTTTAGTGTTTACTTTTAAAGAAAATCCGGTTAATGATCATGGCGTTCTGACTATAGACGGTAATAGTTCAACCGGCCAGGCGGTAGCTATCATGATCCAAAACCAACAAGTCGGTTTCCCCGGCGCGGCCATTTGCATAGATCCTGGCCCTAGCTCAACGGCGGTGCGGACGGCTATCCCGGCCGATGCTGAATTCTTTAGTTCTGCCGAACTGATACTTGACATTACTAATAAACTGAGGAGCTTATGCGGCATATGACAAAGAATCAACGCGGCGACACTCTGGTCGAGGTACTGATTGCTATCACGGTGCTCGGCATTATTATTGTCGGCGTGATGGCAACGATGAATCGCTCGCTAGTGTCGATCCTCAATTCCGCCGAGCGCACGGCCACGCGGGCGGATATCAACTCCCAGACCGACCTGCTCAATTACGTGCATCGTAATGATAGTGAGACTTGGGAAAAGATAAAGAATTTGGCCTATAAAAATGAAGAAGACGGCAAAGTGCCTCCCGAGGTGATGCGTGATCCCGTCTGTCAAATCAACGTGGATGGCCATCCTGGCGATGACGAGACTGATCCGAACCCCGGTAGTTTCTATCTTGCCCCAATCGTAATAGATAAGGAAGACGGCGGAGACGGCATTAGTGTTTTCGACGTAGAGTTGGCGTTCGGTTTGACAAATGAAGTAAACGGCACCAACCAATTCCAACGCGCTATTCCCGGCCGGGGTGTTTGGATAGACGCCGTCTATTATCCTCAAAATGATACCACTAACCGGCGCTCATATATTGATTTCTACATCAAAGCCTGTTGGGTGCCATTCGGCGGCCGAGACGTCGACAACCAAAGCATCACCGTAGCTCGGATTTATGATTATACGTTGGATGACATAATGTACGAGTGGTCGTATGGTGGAGCAAATCCAAATCCGCTAACTGCTTGTTTTGGTGATTCCCAGCAAGTCACGATACCTAGAGATGGCCGATACAGTCTGCAGGCTTGGGGCGCTCAGGGTGGCTTTGGGAATCCTGCCCCTGGTGGTCGCGGCGGCTACTCTTACGGAGAGATTCGGCTTAATAAAGGAGACGTGTTGCACGTTGGCATGGGTTGTCACGGCGGTACCACTGCCGACCAAGGCCCATCGACTGTCGGGGGCTGGAACGGTGGTGGTATCGGTCACTCTTCCTCTCACGGCTCTGGCGGCGGCGGCGGCGCATCACACGTAGCGTGGATGACTGGCCAACTCTATGAGCTTAGTAGCAATCGCGACAAAGTGTTAATTGTGGCCGGCGGCGGCGGCGGTAGTTATGATAGTTCAATAGGCGGTTACGGCGGTGACTATAGCGGCCAAAATGGCACGATAGCTGTTGGCGCCACAGGCAATCCTAAACCAGGCGGGGGTGGTACCACGACTGCTGGCGGCGGGAGTAACGCAGGCTGGAGTGAATCCAAAGGAGCATTTGGCAAGGGAGGTAGCGAGAGTAACAATGCTGCAGCTGGCGGCGGCGGTTGGTATGGTGGCGGCGCTGGAGATAACGGCGGTACTGGCGGCGGTGGTTCGTGCTGGCTTAGCAGTGCCTTGTCGAATGCCTACACCTGCGGCGGTTTTCCGGGCGGTAGTGCTCCCTGTGAACGGTTCTCTGGTCGAGAGGGTAACGGTTACGTAAAAATAACTTACCTGGGGCCATAAAATGAAAAAATACCACGCAACTACCAAAAACCACCAAACCGGCTTCACTCTGGTCGAGCTGTCTATGTCGCTGGTGTTCATCGCCTTTATAATATTGTTTCTGTCTATTACTTTACTCAGCATCATGCGGACTTATAACAAAGGCATTTGGCTCAATCAAATCAACTCGGCCGGCCGCCAGATCAATTCCGATATTAGCGACCAGGTGCGTTTTTCGGCCAACCAAATCACAGTCAGAAACGACATCCAGCGGCTGTGCGTGGGTAATGTGACCTATATTTGGAACACAGCCAGTGATCTAGAGAGGAACGATGGCAAGATGAGCGCCAAGAACTGGTTCTATGAGGAGAGAGACAGGGAGGGAAAGGAAACCCGGCTGCGTTTCGTTCGCGTGCTCGATAACACCGGTAAATATTGTAATAGTGATGATATGCCGAATCGCAACGACAACGACACCGGCATCATGCTCGGCCCCGGTGTCGTCATCCAGAAGTTCGACGCTAGCCTAAGCCCCGAGACCGGTTTGCTGCGCGTTCATGCCGTCTTTTCGACCGAGGATGACGTCCAACCGGAATTCAATTCTGAAACTGACCGCTACCAATGCAGGGTAGGCGGCCAATTTTCGGCGAGCGACAATCAATTTTGCGCCTTTGCGGAATTTGATATAATAACATTTAGGAGGTTAAACATATGAAAAACGGCTTAAAAGTGCGGACTAATCGCGAATCGGGTCAAGTGTCAATCATCACGGTGATCGCGTTTATTCTGCTATTTTCGGTAATAGTTGTCAGTTTCTCGCGCATCATGGTGACAACGTTGCGCCAAGCGGTCAACGATGAGCTAGCGGCTTCGGCCAGGGCGGCGGCCGAAGCAGGCATCGAGGACGCCAAGCGAATCCTTAGCTATTGCATGACCGAGGGCGGTTCGGATTGCGACATGTTGGATCAAGTCATCGAAAAAAGTGACTGCACGACAATTTCTAGCAAAACGTCTCTAATGAACGCTTTACAGCGCAAAGTGGTCGAAGGGACCGGGTCAAGCATCAGTGTCGGCGACGGTGGCAATAGCGAGGAATATCTCTGTCTTAAAATAACCATGATAACCGAGAATTACACAGGCGAATTGACCGCCGATGGAAATGTGGACGGCGAGAAAGAATCGGATGTTATACCACTCCGATTTGTTGATATATCTGGCAAATCAACTCCGCCCAAATCGATCCTCATCCAATGGCATAGAACTGGTACAGATGATGATAAACCGGCAACTGGCCTAAAAGCCGGCAGTGATTTGCCACCGGCGAGCGAGTGGAAGCAAGGCGGAGTAAATCCGGCTGTCCTGAGGGCAGAGTTCGTGGCCGTCCCAAAGAGCGGTTTTACGGTTGAAAAATTAACTGAGAATACTCGCGCGGTGACACTGCGGCCGAGCAAAGCCTATGGCACTGATGCTATTCCGGTATCGTCATCGCCAAACCTTTATGATCTCAATAGTTGGAGGAAACAAACTACCCCTAATGCCGTGGATCGAGTCTTCATTATGCCCGTCGAATGCAATGAAAACGGGACGGGTGCTTATTTTGAAGGTCATGCCTGCAGTGTGGCGTTCACCATCCCGGGAGACTTAAATAGTAGCACCTATCTATTTGATACCGATACCTACGACTACTATCTACGCCTGCAGGCTATCTATAGGGATACACATTTTCGCATATCGGCCAGAAGCGCCGATGAAAAGCTCTACTTTGATCGCGTCCAAGCCAATGTTGATGTAACTGGTCGCGCCAGGGATTCGCTCAAACGTCTCAGTGTTCGGCTCGAGCCTTATGACGGTAGGGACGGCAACCGATGGTGGCCGGATTATGTGGTCGATACGGCCGGCAAAGCTTGCAAGAATATGACTGTTGAGGCCTATGAAGGCAAGGACGAATGCACGGACTAAATACCGCACGTTGAACAAATAATTTGTTCACGAGTTACTGGGGTCACGATGAAATTGTTCGTGTACTTTACGCAGATGCGGGTTGACCATGTGCGTGTATATTTGGGTTGTGGATATGTCTTCGTGACCTAGCATGACCTGGATTGATCGCAGATCCGCCCCGTTTTCGAGGAGATTTGTAGCGAATGAATGCCTGAGAGTATGCGGCGAAACATGCTTGATAATGCCGGCTTTGCGGGCGTAATATGACACAACTCGCTGGATTGAGCGTGGCGCTAAACGGCGATTTTCGCCTTTTTGATCGCGAATCTTATCGCCGTTACTGTTATTTGCCATATTGTGCGATTCGTTCAAAAACAAAGGAATGGCCGTATCCGTACGACTGCGTAGATAATCATGCAGTGCATCGGCGGCTGATTGGCTAATGAACACCAGGCGATTTTTGTTGCCTTTGCCGAGCACCTGAAACTCACGACGCTTCAGATTTATGTCACTGCGGTTTAGCTGGCACAGTTCGCTCACGCGCATACCGCTCGAAAACAGCAAACCGAGAATTGCTCGATCCCGCAAGTAACTTTTTTCTTTTGTCTCGACGGCTGACATTAGCCGAGACATCTCATCCAACGTCAAATATGAGGTGGTGGTTCGTTTTTCTTTGGTCGCTAGCTCAATTTTATTGGCATCATAGGTCGGAATATCGCGGCGACTGCAATGTTTTAGAAAACCACGCAGAGCGATCAAATGGTAATTCTGGGTGACGGGTTTTAAGCGACGTCCACGACGGTCGGTGAAGCGATTTAACCACAGACGATATTTTCGGATCAGCTCGTTATCGATTTCTTCGACCGAAATATCACCGGCGAATTCCACTAATCGCTCCATGTATAGTTTATAATTGCGGGCGGTGTTGGGGGAGTGAGGATGTTTCAGCTCCACATCTTCGATGAAATCCATGATTAAATCAGACAAAAAGTATTTTTTTGATACAACCATGACCACATTGTAGCATGCTTATCAATGTCGTGCAATATTGTGAACGGGGTGTTTTGCGACGCACGAGGTGGACTTTGACCGAATGGGCTTTTCTGATACAATGGTGATATTAAACGAAAGGACTACACTGTGGCAAAAAATACCACCAAGGATTACGATGCAGAGCTAAATAAAACAATTTTCGATATCAAGCACCAACGGACTTTTTGTATGATCAAACCCGACGGAGTGATGCGCGGACTGATCGGTGAAATAATCCGTCGCATAGAAAAAGCCGGCCTCAAAGTTGTCGCCATGAAAATGCTGACGCCGGACGAAGATTTGATCAAGAAACACTATCCCACGTCCGATGAGAAGTGGATCGCTCGCCTCGGCAACAAGTCCAAGAGCGGCCTAGATGGTTTATCGCTGGACGTCAAGGATACCTTTGGCACCGATGATGACACCGAACTCGGCCAATCTGTGTTGAGCGGTTTGATCGAGTACATGCAGAGCGGCCCAGTGGTCGCCATGGTGGTCGAGGGCATCCAGGCCATCGAAATGGTGCGCAAACTAGCGGGCGCTACCTTGCCGTTCAAGGCGGAAATGGGCACGATCCGCGGTGATTTTAGCGTCGACAGCCCAGTGGTCGCCAACGTTGAGGGGCGCTCAATCCACAACCTATTCCACGCTAGCGAAAACGTCAAAGAGGCCGAAAGCGAGATCAATCTGTGGTTCAAGGGCGAAATAATTTGTGACTATTCGTTGGGCAACGACGACATCATGTACTGCAAACATTACTAGACTATGAGAGTACTCTTTCTTTGTCGGCACAATCTCGGGCGTAGCCAGATGGCGCGGGCGTTTTATAATTCTTTGACTAAGGCAGACCAGGCTATTTCCGCCGGTACGCACGCCAGCATTTACCCCGAGAAAACCCTCGGTGATTTTAACGAAGAAACGCGCACTATGAAGGTGATGCGCGAGATCGGCCTGGATCTAGCCGACGCCTCGCGCCAAGAAATAACCCCAGAGCTTGCGCAAAAAGTCGACCAAATCGTTAGCTTTCTGCCGCTGGACGAACTGCCAGAATGGCTGCGGGATGACCCTAAAATACAGGTTTGGCAAATCAAAAACTACCCCGCGCCCGACCTAGAAACAGCCCGGCATCAACGCGACGAGATTGCCGCTCGAGTGCGAAAAATGGTACAATAGCAGGCATGGCCCAGTAGCTCAATGGATAGAGCGGCTCCGTCCTAAGGAGAAGGTTGTACGTTCGACTCGTATCTGGGCTACCAAATTCTGTGGTACAATATTCTCATGGCTAAACTAGAGTTTTCCGGTCAACATGCGGGCGAAAAAGTGCTGTTCGTCTTTCGCCGGCACATTGTCGCTGTGCGCAAAGGTTTCTACGGCCTGCTGATAACGTTCGTTTTGGGTTCACTGCCATTCCTAATCTGGTCGAGCAATTCTAATCTATTATGGGTGTCGTTGGGCGGTCTGATTCTGGGGCTGTTGATCTTCCTGTATCATCTGATGGGCTGGTATTTTTCGGTGTACATCGTAACCAACGAACGCATTCGTCAACTGACGCAAAAGAGCATATTTGGCCACTCGGTGATCGACCTCAGCCTGTCCAAAGTGCAAAATATTAGCTACAACATTCCCGGTATGGCGGGCGATATCCTGAACTTTGGCACGATTGTGTTGCAAACCATAGCGGGTGACATGATTATTAATAAAGTAGCTCATTGTGAGCGGGTTTACAACGAGCTATCGAGCGCTATTTACGAGGCCGGTGGTGGGGAAGCTAAAAAAGAGGAGGATCATGAGTAAACTCAAAGAAAAAGTAGCCAAGGTCGGCGAAAAAGCGGCCGATAAACTGCCGCGCAAATTGAGGCGCAGCAAGAAAGAAGAATCGCCTACGCGTATCACCAACGACACGATAGCGGAGCATCGCGAAAAGATTCTGACCGAGGGTCGCAAGTTCAAATATCCGTTTCAATACGCCAAACACAAAATACTCATCAATACTATCATCGTTGTAGTTATTACAACGATTTCCTTCGGTGGATGGCTCTGGTTTATGCTATATCATAAACAAGCCACTGGCGATTTTTTCTACAGCGCGACCAAAATTCTGTCGTTGCCTGTAGCTAATGTCGACGGCCAAAAGGTGCCCTACGCGGATTATTTGCGACGGCTGCGCTCGGTGATTTTCTACAAAGAACATCGGGATCAGGAGAAGGTTGATTTTGGAACTCCGGACGGTCAGCGCGTACTTGATTATTTGAAACGCAATGAGATGAACAGAGCTCAACGAACGGCCTACGCGACCAAAATCGCCAAGAAGCAAAATATCACAGTCTCTGACGAGGAGATTGATTCCGAGATCGATAAAAATCTCAAAACAGACAGCGGTGAAACCATGACCAGGGCTGATTACGAGAAATATGTGCTCGGGCAATATTTCGGTTGGACGATGAACGACTACCGGGCGGAGCTCAAAAACCAACTCCTCGAGAAGAAAGTAGCTTTTGCGGTCGATGAGGCGGCCAAAAGTAAAATCGAAAAGGCCGAAACCCGCCTAAAGGCCGGCGAGAACTTCGCCAAGGTGGCGAGCGAGCTGAGTGACGACGAAGCCACCAGCGAGGCTGGCGGTGGGGTGAGTGCCCGAACTGGCGACGTGGATCCCAGTGGGCTGATAGCCATAGCGCGAAATCTAAACGCCGGCGAGACATCCGGCATTATCCAGGGCGTAGACGGTTATTACATCGTTAAATTGGACTCCAAAACCGATAACACGACCAAGTATTTTATGATCAAAATCGCTCTCACGCAATTTGACAACGATTTTAACAAATTACGCGAAGCCGGCAAGATCAAAGAATGCATCAAAATACCAAAACCCGAGGACATCGAAGGAGCCTCGTAGGGAATCGGGCGCCTTGCGCCTACACTTGAATTTTGCTAAAATATCCTAGTGAGTCGAGTGGGGGTGGGCTCGTAGTGAAGCTGGTCCATCACGCCTCCCTGTCACGGAGGAGATCGCCGGTTCGAATCCGGTCGGGCCCGCCACTTGAATCAAAGAACCCTCCTCGAGGGTTTTTGCCACCTTAGCTCAGCTGGCTAGAGCATCGCTTTCGTAAAGCGGGGGTCCCGAGTTCAAGTCTCGGAGGTGGCTCCAATAACAAGAAAGGAAAAAGAGCAGCCGGAGACAAAAACCGCGCTTTTTGTCCCCGCGCGATGAGAAAAAACGTAGTTTTGTCTCATAAGCGAAGCGCCCACGCGGGTGTAGTACAACGGTAGTATGCGACCTTCCCAAGGTCGAGACCGGGGATCGTCCCCCCGCGCCCGCACCACAAATGCTATGAAGGTAAAGAATCTCTTTCTCGAAGCCATCAAAAGTCGCATCTTTTCTGCGCTCTGGGTTGTCATTTTACTCCAAGTTATCTCGTTGGTGATTTTGGTGGCGACCAATATCCACTCAAATCACCTGCAAATCCCTGTGCGTTTTAACGCTTTTTCGACGTCGCAATACTTTCGTGATCAGTGGTTCTATTTATTTAATTTTATTATTTTTGGTATTACAATTCTTATCGCTAATGGTCTAATCAGCCTCAAGATATTAGAGGTCAAAGGGCGTCATTTAGCGCTTAGTTTTCTCTGGTTCACGGTCGCGATCCTGCTGATTGCAACTATTTTGATAGCGTCCATTCTCAGGATCGCAGGAATCCAATAGATGACCGATATCGAGATACCCCTGTTCAAGGATCGTGGCGGCAAACGAACGCCTCTCTATCGCTTCTTTGAGATTCTGCCCGGCGCGTTATCAATTGGTGCGATCGTTATCCTAGTGATACTTAGTATCTTTACTCCGTTCTGGGCTTCGGTTTATGTGCTGATCATCGTTTTGTTTATGTTCGTGCGGGCTTGCGGCATCGCATTCCGCACTGTCCACGGCAGAATTATGCTAAAAAAGACGAAAGAAATTAATTGGGCGAAATGGCTTGCGGAATTAGAAAATCCTCGCCAGTTTGCCAAGAAACGAGCGGGCGAATTGCATTCGCGCAAATTTGGTCTACATCAGCACGTGTTAAATTTACAACATTTGAGTGAAGTCGAAAACGAATTTCCGCGCCCTAGCCAAATCTACCATGGCGTTATAATTGCGCTCTACAACGAAGGCTATGAAGTGCTCGGTCCGACCCTTAAAACCATTCTAAATAGCGATTATGACCCGAAACATTTGTTCGTTGTGATCGCCTATGAAGAGCGTGGCGGAGAGGCGGCCAAAAAGACAATCGCCTCTGCAAAAAGGGATTTCGAGGGCAAATTTGGTGACCTATTGATCGTCGAGCACCCGGCCGACTTGCCGGACGAAATAATCGGCAAAGGATCGAACATTACTTTTGCCGGAAGGCACTTTGCCGAGTATATAAAAAAGAAAAATTTAAATCCTGATGATGTAATAATTACAACGTTAGATTGTGATAATCGACCCGATCCGAAATATTTTGCCTACCTAACCTACGAATGGATCGTGACGCCAAATCGTCAACGCGTGGCCTTCCAGCCGATCGCTTTGTTTACCAATAATATTTGGGACGCGCCGGCGCCTATGCGGGTGATTGCGGCGTCCAACTCGTTTTGGAACGTGATTAGCACTATGCGGCCGCATATGCTCCGGAACTTTGCTAGCCATTCCCAGGGGTTAGCAGCCCTAATCGGTATGGATTTTTGGTCGACGCGCACCATTGTCGAGGATGGCCATCAATATTGGCGATCGTTTTTTTACCTCGATGGCGACTATGAGGTGGTGCCGATACGCATTGGCATCGGCCAGGACGCGGTTCTGTCTAATACTTATCGCAAGACATTAAAGGCGCAATTTATCCAACTCAGGCGTTGGGCTTATGGGGTGAGTGACATTGCTTATGTGGCGAATAACTTGCTCCGCAAAGATCGCACCGTGGGATTTTTCGCCGGTTGGTCGCGATTCTTTCGGCTGCTCGAGGCTCACTTTACCCAGGCCTGTATCGCGCCGATTGTGGCGATTGGCGCCTGGATGCCGCTCTTTCTCAATTCCGAAGCGGCACATCGCACGATTATTGCCAACGATTTACCTCTGGTGGTGGCACAAATCCAGACAATAGCGATTGTCGGCCTAATGATTACGGTTTGTGTCAGCATCACTATGTTACCGCCGCGACCCAAACGCTACAAAAAATCCAAAGGGGTGACGATGGTTTTGCAATGGGTGCTGATGCCGATCAACGCCATCGTTTACAGTAGTGCCAGCGCCTATACCGCCCAAATTCGCCTCTTGCTCGGCAAATATATAGAAAAGTTCGACGTTACTGAGAAAGTTGTCAAAAGATAAAGAAAAACCCACCTCTTTGATCCTTTCGAATCGATGGGGTGGGGTAAACTGCTAACCTTAGTAGGCTTTATCTAGTTTTTGGCTTCGTTCCTTAGATACCTTCGTAGTAAATGTGGAACTGGGATAACTTAGAGGCCATGCGACCTCTGTTGCTAGAACTTCTGCTCATCGCGACGACCATTGTAGCAAATTTTGTCAAATATGTCAATAGGTGGTTTGGGATTTATTTATACCACGTCTGATATAAACACAATCATTTTCACTAAAAAAATCCGTGGAAAACTTAACAAAAAGCGAGGAAAAGAAAAACCGCCCAAAAATATGATTCCTAAGTATTTAGTTTTCTATCTTATAAATGGCAACAATCCGTGTCGCACTAGGTGCACATTAAAGAAGAGCAATTGCTTTGCGTGCTTAGACTTGTCGACGAGGTTTCCACCCTGTCCAGGTCGTCGAGGTTTTATGGGTTTATCATTGTAAGTATTCCCTGAATCATCAATCGTAGAGCCAATAGCCGCATCAATGGCATAAGTAGTGCCGCTAAAACTGTTATCGTACAGCGACGCTTTGGTTTTTTTGAAGACGGTAATCTGTCCGTGTGGTCCGCCACAGATCGAACCGGCGTTACTGAGGTTATTCTTGAATTCAGATCCTTTCACGATAATGGTTGCACCATGGGTTAAATTATCTATTGCTCCGCCGGTGTGATAGGCAGAATTATCCTCAAAAACACACTCGCTAACCTCCACGAGACCAGTTCCTTGATTGGACAAGCTGCCGCCGCACATTCCTGAATGATTATCTGTTACTCGACAATCATCCAAGTTCACATTTGATTTGCCCAGAACTAGGATTCCCGCGCCGTCAATTGCCTCGAAAATACTTCTAAGCGGTCTGCCCCTGTAATCTTTGGCGACCCTCACAGGATCAGTCGTGTTGCCGCTACTAATTTTTATTCCCTTGATCGTAGCGTCGGCATCCTCGACAACGATAATGTGCGAAGCAAGTCCGCCTCCATCCAATATTCCCGAACCCCTGATTGTAATGCCGGACATATGTTTCTTGATATGTAGCAGCGCATACGTGCTCGTATTCGATCGATAAGTATTAACTAGCTTAAACTCTTTAACACCGTCAACCCAAGCAGTTTCAATACATTCTTGCAAATCGGGAACTTTACCGAGATCGACTGTCATAGGCATGAATATATTATAGCAAACCATCTGTTATAAGACAGATCAACCATTTTATTTGGTGGGTCGACAGGGGTCGCTGCGCTCTGTCGCTCGTTTGCTCCGCTAAAAGTAAACTTTCGCGGAACTGCACTTCGCTTACCGAACCCCGGACTTGCGCCAACAAGTTGGCGCGTCCGTGATTGAGCCCATCGCTCACAAAACAAAATATCCAACCATAAAGGTTGAATACTTTGTTTTGGTGGGTCGACAGGGGCTCGAACCCCGGACCTCGTCCACGTCAAGGACGCGCTCTAGCCAACTGAGCTACCGACCCGCACCAGCTAGTGTTAATTATACCAAACTTTAGGAAAAAGTGATAGAATATTCATCAGGATAGGAGATTTATGAACGAAGAACAACTTTCTAACATTAGGCATAGCTTGGCGCACGTTCTGGCGGCAGCGGTGCGGCGCGTATATGGGGCGGATAAAGTCAAATTGGGCGTGGGGCCGGTCATTGTTGACGGTTTTTATTACGATTTTGATCTGGGCGACACCAAAATTTCAGAAGATGATTTACCGAAGATTGAGAAGGAAATGCGCAAAATCATCACCGAAAAACAGGATTTCACCGGTGAGGAGAAATCATTGGACGAGGCCGTGCAGTGGGAAAAGGCCGCTGGGCAGCCCTACAAATTGGAACTGCTGGAGGATTTGAAGGGGGAGGGAGCAAAAATCACCTTTTACACCAACGGCGATTTTACGGATCTCTGTCGTGGCGGGCATGTCGCCAATACTGGTGATATCCCGGCTGATGCATTTAAACTGACCAAAGTAGCCGGCGCCTATTGGCGCGGCGATGAGAAAAACACCATGATGCAAAGAATCTACGGCGTGGCGTTTGTCGATAAAGATGAACTGATGTCATATTTACAACGATTAACAGAGGCGAAAAAGCGCGATCATCGCAAACTTGGTCGGGAGCTAGACTTGTTCGTGACGAGCGATTTGGTCGGCGCGGGACTGCCGCTATTCACACCGCGCGGCACTGTCCTGAGAGAGGAGCTAGCGCGATATAGCAACGAGCTGCGACAGCGCTACGGTTTCGAAAAAGTCTGGACGCCACACATTGCTAAAACTGCACTTTATGAAAAATCTGGCCACTGGGCAAAATTTGGTGACGAACTGTTTTTGGTCAAATCGCAAGAAACCTCTGATCAATTTGTGTTAAAACCGATGAATTGTCCACATCACACGCGGATTTACGCGAGCGCCGCGCGGTCGTATCGCGATCTACCAATCCGCTATCTCGAGACGACGACGGATTATCGTGACGAAAAAACCGGCGAATTGGGCGGTTTAGCGCGCGTACGATCGCTGACTCAGGATGACAGCCATGTCTTTTGCCGGTCCGATCAGGTTGGCGTTGAGATCGAGAATCTGTTGACGGCGGTTGATGAACTGTACGCGACGATCGATATGAAATTGCGTGTGCGCCTCAGTTATCGTGACGATTCGGATGCGTATTTGGGCGATCCGAGACTGTGGGAGAGCGCACAGAAACAACTGAAGCAAGCGGTCGCGGCGGCCGGCCTTGATTATTTCGAGGCCACTGGTGAGGCGGCTTTTTACGGGCCAAAGATCGATTTTATGGCGACGGATGCGATTGGTCGTGAGCATCAATTGGCCACGGCGCAGTTGGATTTTGTCATGCCCGAGCGGTTTGAGCTCGAATATTCGGCCGAAGGTGGTGCGATAGAGCGACCGGTCATGATTCACTGTGCTTTACTGGGGTCGATCGAGCGATTTTTGAGCGTTTACATCGAGCACACAGCCGGTAAATTCCCGATTTGGTGCGCGCCCGAACAATTACGTATCATCAAGGTCAAGGATGACAAAGCGGTCGACGAGCTTTGTACGAAAATCTTGGATCTATCGAGAGAATTTGATGTGCGCATGACGCTTGACGACAGCAACAACAGCGTAAGCAAGAAGATTCGCAACGCCGAGACCCACAAAGTCCCGTATTCGGTGGTGGTCGGCGAAAAAGAGGCCGCCAGCGGCCAATTGCCCCTGCGCATTCGAGCTGATTTAGTTACCAATGAGTCCGCCGAGCATGTTTATACACCCGAACAACTGATGAAATCTATCGCCAACGAAACACGCAGTCGAGTGAGTAAATCGTCGTTATGAGACAAATAATCGCAGTTGATCTGGACAGTGTATTGGCGTACAATATACAGATCCTTATCGATTACAGCAATCAGCGCTGGGGAATGAATCTAACGCCAGACGATTACAACGATTACTGGGGTCATATGTGGGGTGTTGATAAGGAAGAAGTAGTGAAACGCTACATCGAAGTAAGAGAAAAATCCAACTTTTTCAATTCCGAGCCAATTAAAGAAGCCAAGGGCGTTTTGGAAAAACTGACCAAGAGATATGAATTGATTGTCGTGACGTCGCGGGGTACGGATGTCGCTGAACGTACGTATCGTTGGGTAGACGAGCATTTCGCGGGAATTTTTACAGAGGTAAAAATTCTAGGAGTTTGGGACGATTTAGATGATGACCCGCACCTCAAAACTAAGGCCGGCATTTGTGAAGTTATAGGCGTTGACTATCTAATTGACGATGAACCAAAGCATATCAATGCTGTCGCGAAGTGTGGAACGAAAGGGCTATTATTCGGCAATTACAGCTGGAA
>WQXA01000020.1 GCA_009785095.1 Candidatus Saccharimonadota bacterium
AATCGCCGACAAACTTATCGAGCTACTGCGCGAACAAAAATACCAATTCGTGCGCGTCAATTTCCCGAATCCCGACATGGTTGGCCACACCGGCAACTACGACGCCACAATCGCGGCAATCGAAGCCGTCGACGCGGCCTTGAGCCGGATTCTGCCGGTCATCGATGAGGTGCAAGGCATGGCCATCATCACCGGCGACCACGGCAACGCCGAGGAAATGTACGAGCTAAACCCCGACGGTTCGACCAAAGAAATCGATGGCCGACCGGTCGTCAAAACGGCGCACACCGCCAATCGCGTGCCGTGCATTTTCTACGACAACACGACGAATCGCGAGCACTACACGGTGAAGGGCGGCGACCAATTCGGCCTGGCTAATCTAGCCTCGACCATCGCCATTTTGCTCGACATCGAACCCCGACCGGAGTGGCTGCCGGCCATAATAGAAGAAAAATAACTCCGACACGCGTCAAAAGAGTAAAAAGGGCAAAAAGAATCCCTTGTTATACCATAAACATTGTATAACCAATCTCCTTGCATAACAAAGTATATTGTTTTGAGACCCCCCCCAATCCGCCTAAAGCTGCGCCCGGGCTTCCTTCAGCACCGCGGCCGAGTGGTGCAATTTGTCCAATTCGTCGTCACTGATGACAGGGGTGAGAATCTTTTCGACGCCGTGTTCGCCCAAAATCGCCGGCAGCGACAAATAAACATCATCGATGCCATATTGGCCGTGGAGGAAAACCGACACCGGCAGGATCGACTTTTCGTCGCGCAGGACGGCCTCACAGATGCGGGCGATACTGGCGCCGATCCCGTAGTAGGTCGCGCCTTTGCGATTGATGACCTCATAAGCCGCGTTGCGCACCACATCGCCGAGATAGCCGTAATCTTCGTCGGACATGACACCGCCGAACTGGTCGGAAGCCTCGTTGATGCCCATGCCGGCGATCTGTACCAACGACCAGACCGGAAACTCGCTGTCGCCGTGCTCGCCCCAAACTTGGGCGTGGACGTCGTGGCTGCTGATGCCGAATTTCTGACTCAATAGATAACGCAGTCGCGCCGAATCGAGATTGGTGCCAGAGCCGATCACTCGGTGTTTCGGAAATCCGGTCACCTCGCGGAAAACATAAGACATAATATCGGCCGGATTGCTGATGATCAGAATGACGGCCTCGGGCGATTGGGCTGCGACCTGGGTGGCGACGTCGCGCATGATAGCGGCGTTGCGCGCGATCAGATCGATGCGCGTCTCGTCGGGTTTTTGGCTAGTGCCGGCGGTGATGATCACCATGTCGGAACCGCGAGTCTCCTCGTAGCCGCCGGCGTTGACGATCGATTCGGCCACGAACGGCGAGCCGTGCTCGATGTCCATGGCTTCGCCGATGGCTTTTTCGGGATTGGCGTCGACCAACACGATGTCGCTGGCGATGCCTTTTAGCGCCAACGTATAGGCGGCCGTCGAGCCAACAAACCCCGCGCCGATGACACTGATTTTGATTGCGGTTTTGCTCATGATAAATCCCTCCCTAAAGTTATACCTAGTATTTTAGCATAAGTTGTTTGGTTGGCCAAACATAAGCGATAACATCAAATTGGGTATTGACAAGCGGGGGGGGGGTAGTGGTATCGTAGTATCATCATAATAATTATAAGGAGTAAAGTATGGAGAGCGGTATTCATGAGCCAGATGGGTCAGTTATGAGCGGAGTTACTAGTGAGGAGTTGATAGCTGCTGCAAATGGTAAGGGCTCTATCGAGGGAGTTAGCTCCGAGCAGGTTCGTGCTGAGATAAATAGGAGGGTTAGAAATAGAACACTGGGAAAAGCAAGTGCCACAACCATGAGAGTTGTGGCTGTTGGGTATGAGCCACCTAGACATCGAAGCAGAAAGCGTTCAAGGCCGCCAGAGCCAGACTGGCTTCGGTATGACTTGTGGTAGTTTGACAGATCACTTATAAACTCTTGGTCACAGAATAATTTCGACGTAAGCAAACTTAACCAATCTGTGTTAAAATATTCCCTGACGAATAATGAACAGGGAGGGTTTTAAGTGGCAAAAATCAAATCAATCCATGCGCGACAAATTTTAGATAGCCGCGGCAATCCAACGGTCGAGGCGGTCGTCGAACTCGAGGGCGGTCATCGCGGGCGGGCGGCTGTGCCGAGCGGCGCCAGCACCGGCAGCGGCGAGGCGCTCGAATTGCGCGACGGCGGCGACAAATGGGGCGGCAAAGGTGTTGAAAAAGCCGCTTCAAACGTCAACGATCAAATCGCTCCGGCGCTCATCGACCAGGACGCGAGCGACCAATTCGCACTCGATCAGAAAATGCTTGACCTCGACGGCACGGACAATAAATCCAACCTTGGCGCTAACGCGATTCTCGCCGTGTCACTAGCCACTGCCAAAGCCGAGGCGGCCGCGCAAAACTTAGCCTTTTACCAATACATCGCGCGGATCACCGGCACGCATGACCTGACTTTGCCCATGCCGATGATGAACGTCATGAACGGCGGCATGCACGCGGCCTGGGCGACCGATATCCAAGAATACATGATCATGCCGGTCGGTGCGCCGACTTTTGCCGAGGCTGTGCGTTATGGCGCGGAGACTTTTCATACTTTGGCCAATGTTCTAAAGGACGAAGGCTACCCGACGACGGTCGGTGACGAGGGCGGTTACGCGCCGCGCGTGAAAAATGGCAACGAAGAACCGCTCGAGCTCATTTCGCGCGCCGTCGAGAGAGCCGGCTATCGCCTGGGCGAAGACATCGTGTTCGCGTCCGACCCGGCCAGCTCGGAGTTCTTTGACGGCGGCCTGTACAAATTCAACGGCCAGCAACTCACCACCGACCAGATGATCGATTGGTGGAAAGAAATGACGACCAAATACCCGTTCGCGTCGATCGAGGACGCTCTGGCCGAATCGGATTGGGACGGTTGGGTGAAGTTGACGGCCGAGCTGGGCGACAAGCAATTGGTCGGCGACGATTTGTTCGTCACCAACACGAAACTCCTGCAAGAGGGAATCGACCGGCGCGCCGGTAATGCCATCCTGATCAAACCGAACCAAATCGGCTCATTGACCGAAACCGTCGCTGCCGTCAAGTTAGCTCAGACAAACGGTTTTCGCACCGTGATGAGCCATCGCTCCGGCGAAACCGAAGACACGAGCATCGCGCACCTGGCGGTCGGGCTGAACTGCGGCCAGATCAAAACCGGCTCGCTATCGCGAACCGACCGCGTGGCGAAATACAACGAACTCCTCCGCATCGCCGAAGCCGAGCCGGGGATGTTGTTGGCTAGGCCGTTTAATCTCTAGCTAGCACGAACTAAGAGAGATTACTCCAGGGGCTACTATTCGGGATCGGGTAGTGTAATGTTCCACAAGTCAGTTAGATCGATCACGCCGTTGTCGCTTCTGTGCTTCGCCATCAGCAATCGTGACAGCCAATGTTTGAAATCCGTATCCAAGTAAGTGTCCATACCAGATTTTTTGTCTGCTTTATTTCGATTGGTTTTTGCCTTAAGACCGAATGGATCCGACGGGTCTCTTCCTCTTTTTATAATTGTTGCCGAGGCATGACCATGACACGCCCCTGGTGGTCTAGTGGGGCCTGGGAGATCAGAAAGGTCTAGGTGCGGCAATAGCCAATCCTCGACTATCATAAGCCCACTCAATGCCAAAGCACCACATTCTATAGGAACACGTGTGCCCTCAGGCCAGGTTGTTGGCATCCAGTGCATGTATCTAGGGTCATCGTACGGCTGAATACTTAAATCGATCGGCGGTCTTTCTCCCATGCACATGGCGTTTTTGTTGTATGGCCGATCAGCAAAATTGGCATTGTTGATTCTATTGCCCTGAAGGTGCCAGATGGCTAGCCAGGTAGCATAAACCTGGGGGGGGGTCTGGATAGCTCTCGTAGCTTCAAGGAAGCGGGCTCTTGCTTGTAGCCGACATCTAGTCGTGAAATCAGTCAGATTCACAGACCCGAATGAAGGCCCTTCAATTACAATTGGCTTAATTGGTTCGTCTCCGACGTCGACTCTCGTGTTGGAAAATCGATCAAATATTCCTGGCATAATCATCTTTCCTTTATAACGATTAATCTACAGCTACAAAAAGGGGCGCCATTCGGCAGCCCATCCTTCACCCTGCAATTGTAACACCACGGGGGGGGGGTCTTGTCAAGACTCTTTTTCGGTTTTTTCGCAACTTGCGGGGTCTGACTTGCAGGAACGGTTCCTGCAGCCCTGCAGTCGCAAATTAAGTCATCTCGAACATGGTTACCTCGAGCTTGTCTGCGATGAGGGATATGTTAACTCGTCAGGATATGAATTTGGCGACAGAGCTTTTCTGCCAAGCCGTCGCAAGGCTTCGAATGGTCGTTGCAAATAGTGCACGCCAGGATGTTCTTTGCCAAACGGCGCAGTCTCGATGGCTAATTGATAGCCGGCTCGTTTGGCGCCATCGATATCCTTGAGCAATTGATCACCAATGGCGGCTGCGTAGGCTGGGTCGACATTTGACATCTGTGCTGCAATCGTAAAGATGTCAGGCCATGGTTTCGAATGTCCGCCTGACCATAGCTGCGCGCCAGCCTCACTAGCGCTCGCTACCAATTCTTCCCATTTATCCGGCTTGGCACGGTGATCTTTTTTGCCGCCGTCTTCACCGGAGAAGTTGATAGCCGATGCCGGTACCACGGCGCCGGTGATGAGCGAGAAATTATCATCGTCGAGTTGTTCGCTAGCTCGCCTATTTAATTGTTCAATCAAATCAACCAAACGACCTGGATTCTTCGTGTTGCTAGCTAGGACGAGCTTGATACCGGCCTGAGACAGTTCGATCAATTTAGCAACAATTCCCGGTTTAACTTCGCCGACCTTCTCCTTATGGTAACTGATCAGGGTGTTGTCAATGTCGATAGCCAGCAATTCGATATGGCGCAATTCGAGATCTTTCGGTGTCAAGTTTACGATACTGCTGATCACGGCATGATCAGTGCGATCGACGGTTTTCATATCATTGCGCCAAAAGTCCGCAGGTTTGACTTCTGGCGGTTCGGTTTCTGTCGGCTCGACCTCTGCTGGTTCAGCGGCTGATTCTTCGTCGAAGAACCTGTTAGTTGCCTTGGCGTAGGCAGTTATTGATCTAACCGCCGTGTAACCAACTTCGGCTGTTACTAACCAGGTGATAATTCTCTTTAGGGTCTCGGGCATTTCTTCGCCTAGCGGTGATTTCAGTAATTTGTTTGACGCGGAGCGCAAGGCAGTGCTAACTTTGCCGCTGCCCAGCGCCTCAGAGTAATCTCTGGTGCGCAACGCTGCTCGAAAATCGCGGGCACTGACATCGACTTTGCCACCGGTAGTTTCGTGAACGGCATCGCGAACGAGGTTCATCGTTAGGTCACGGATAGCGCGGATGGTGACTTGCGACCATGGCAACTCACCACGAATTGCCATGCCAATCTCTTCGACCAAAAAACCCAATTTGTCCATTTTCTCATCCACCCCGCCGCCAAGAGCGGTCTTGGCGTTATTTATGGTTTTTAGCGTATTGGGTAAAGCGCCTAGCGTGCCATCCACATGGTCGCGCTGTCGAATCCTGTATCCGTCGAAAAAGTCAAGAGAAGCGGTCATAGCGTCAGCGCCGGTTTTTGTCCAGCCCGAGTCGTTTTGACACAGTTTTTTCTCGATAATCGCTTGAGCCACCACGTGCGCTACCGACATAAATTGCGCCTCAACAAAAGCAACCCTATCATCGTGATTCATTTCCGACCAATCCTGCTCGCGTAGCTGTCTAATGCCATCGCCAATTTGATTAACACCAAGCGCCCCCAGGGCTGTTTTGCCAGGATGGCGACGTTTTATTCTTTTTGCAAATCGTCCGACTTCACGCAGCGGATCGGGGGGGGGTTCTGTCATGAAGAAGATTATAGTTGACTTTTAATAAATATACAAGCATAAGCTTTTACAATATCGAATAAAAGTGCTTATGCTTGCGATATATGATGCCGCACCTTATACTTGTGGGCATGAGGAGGACACTCGAACAGCAAAAAGGCTTCGTAACCCCTGAAGGAAAATTAGAACTGAGTTTTGGCCACGTCAAAAGAAGTGACAAGGACGATTTGCGTTCGGGACCTGGCTGGCAACGTGACGAAAACGCCGGCTTTCCACTCAGTCGATTGCAAAAACTTCAAAGGGAAAAGAAATGGGCGACGGTCGCTAATTTGATGAGCCTGTCTAGGCCTATTGCTGCCGGTATCGGAACCTATTTGTTCGCCAAGGGTCACACGGCTGCCGGCATTGGTGCGCTGGCTTATGCCGGTGTCAGTGATCTCGAGGGCAATGTGGCGCGCTGGACTGGGACGGATGATCCTAAACTTGGCGCCAAAATGGATGTCGTCGGCGACTTCGCGGCGGCGGCTGTCATCGGAGTGGGATCATTGGCCGGTGGTATCGTACCGGCTTGGGGTGTGGCTGGCATATACGGCCCAAAAGTTATTAACGCGGTTAACTCGGGCATTGCTGAACACAGCGGACTTAATCCATTCACGGAAAAAGTCGACAAAGCAATTGAGGTATTGCGCTGGCCGGCCGTAGGTTTATTTTTCGCCGACTATGCGACGAGTGGCAGTATGGAGCTGGCCGAACAAGTCGGCGTGGCGGCGGTGGCTCTCGGTGGGCTATATGCGTCATTTCGACAGATCAAACGCCATGTACAGGCGCGTAGGCAAAAAAGAAAAACGACACAAGAGAAATGACTTGCAGGGACGGTTCCTGCAGTACTTTGCAAGGACGGAGCCTGCAAACTGGAGCTTGCAAACCTGCAGTACTTTGCAAGGACGGAGCTTGCAATCCCTTGCAATCCTCGCAAGGGCTCAGAATTGTTTCAGGAAATTCGTGGCGAAAGTTGTGTTGGTTCGGGCGCGCTTTTCGAAATCCCGGGCGGCATAGTCGAGTAATTTTTCCACCAAAGCCACGTTCGACATGCCTTTGACCACCCAGTTATGCGCGTACAAACTGCCGGGCATGGGATTGATTTCGTTGAAATAAACAACGTTGGTTTTGCTATCGATCAACAGGTCAACCCGAGCGATTCCAGACAGCCCGACCGCTTGGTGCATTTTTTGGGCAGTGTCTTCGCAAGCGCGATAAAGCTCCGCGGGCAGTTTGGCCGGGATTTCTGAGTAACCTTGGGCGCCTTGTTTGCCGCTCTTGCCACCTTTGCCGCCCTTTTTGCCACCGCTCAAATATTTCGTCTCAAAATCGAAAACTCCGTCGCTACTCAAATGCATCGGTCGCTCGACGTTGCCTAAAATTGGTTCATCGCTGCCGATAATCGGCACTGTCACCTCGATCAAGTTCTCGATACTTTCTTCGACCAAAATCGCCTCGTCATAGTGGGCGGCAACTTCGAGCGCGTTTTCTAGATCCCGCTCGGTTTTGACTTTGGTGATGCCGATGCTCGAACCGGCGTGCGGCGGTTTGACGAACAGCGGAAATTTGAGAGCGTTATTAATTTTTCGTAACACCTCGGCTCGATTCTTTTCAAACTCGGATTTTCTAAACGCCAGATATTTTGGCGTCGGAATGTCGTTGGCGTGGGCGGTTTGTTTGGCTAGAATTTTGTTCATAGCGATGACGCTAGCCTCCATGTCACAGCCGACGAAAGGCACGTTAGCCATGCGCAGGAAACCCATCAACGATCCGTCCTCGCCGTAGCTGCCGTGCATCACCGGAAAGGCGATGTCGATTCGCACAGCCTTGCGCTCTCGGCCGTCCGGAATAATCGTGAGTCCATCATTGACGCTAATCGTCAGCGGTTTTTGCTTGGCGACGATCGCCTCGATTTTTCCGGTTTGGTAAGTCCTAATTTCCGCCAGCTCATCGCCCGTGTACCAATTGCCGTCTTTGGCGATGTAAATCGGCACAACCCGGTGGCCAGATAGTCGGAGAGGTTTGATGACGCTGCTGATGGCCGATACGATCGACACGTCATGCTCGGGCGTTTTGCCGCCAAAAAAGACAGCGATAGTTTTCTTGTCCATGATACCTCCTATGCTTTCTATTGTATCAGAAATAATTATCAGTCCAGTCGTTCTGCATCAGCACCAGATCACCCATGGCCAGAAATGAACTTAAATTTTCGTAAAAATCGAGCGGATTATCAATGATGGTAATTTCGCCACGAAAGCCGTTCTCCTCGAGTCCAGTCAAAATATACTCGGTCACGGAATTGCGCATCAAAACGACAGAATCGAAAACGTTAGTCAGAGCCCGACCGATCTCGATATGAACCGCGGCGGTTTTGTCGCCTTGCTCGACCAAACCCGGTGTGACGTAAATTTTGCGTCCAAATCCATCCAACTCGCGCACCAATTCCACCCCGGCCAACACCCCGCGCAGGTTGCCATTATAAGTGTCATCAATCACTACGGCGCCATTCATAATCGTCGGTGCCATGCGATGTTCAAAGGGAGTTAGGGCTTTTATGCCGGACGCGATTTCGTGCTTCGACAGGCCGAATTTTTTTGCCAAAGCCATCGCGGCGGCCGTGATGCCGATGTTGTGTCGCCCGATTAATTTGGACGTGATCGGCTGTCCATCAAAAGTAAATTTAGTTTGCAGCGGCTCGATCTCGACGTCCTTGACGCGATGATTCCCCAAGCCATCATGCGAATACAGGATGCTAAATTTATCGACCCGCGATCTTAGTAGCTCGTTGTCGCCGTTCAAATAAAGCGGCTTTTTGCCCAAGAACTCGCGTAGCTCAAACAACGTCGCCACGATATTTTCCATACTTCCAAAAGTCGCGAGATGCGCCTCGCTAACACCGGTGATAAAACCAATATCGGGGTTGACCAACTGACACATTTTCGTGATATCGCCGACGCGAAATTCGCCCATCTCGACGATAAGGATGTCTTCGTCGCCGTCGAGTTTGTCGACGAACTTGGCGATGCCGAGCGGTTGGTTGATGTTGCCGGGCGTGGCGGCGATTTTCTTGCCCGCGCCCAGGACGCTCGCCAGAATTTCCTTGGCGGTGGTTTTGCCGTAGCTACCAACCACAGCGATTTTGGTGGCTGGATGGTTCGAGAATTTTTCCCGCGCTCGATTTAGAATCCGTCCTTCCATCGGTTTTTGAATCAAATATTTACCAATGACTAGCGGCAGAACAATCTCATACTGCGCAACTACCGGCAATAGCATTATGAGCACGAATCCAATGGCATATATCCAAATCGTGTTGACCACGATGACCATCCAAAATATTGCGCTGATGTACAACAGGACGAAAATCGCTAGGGTGAGAAACAGCATTTTAATTTTTCGAGTCGGCACTAGACTCTGGCGTTTGACGACCGCGCGAAAATCCTTGACGCGGCGCAGCCAGCGCAAATATTCGCCAACGTCGTATTCGGTTTGCTGTAGCATGTACAGGAGAACCCGCTCGTAGCCAAAATTTAGTCGTGATAGGTATTTTTTCACCGCAGAAATTCCCTGATCAGTTTCGCGACTTTTTCTGGCTGATCCAGAAAGGCGTAATGCCCGGCGCCCTCCACAATTTCCAGCTTCGCCTGTGGAATTTTATCTGCAAAGATTTCCGCGTCACTGAGCGGCGTATAAGTATCATCAGCACCCCAGATTAGCAAAGTCGGTTGTTTGATCTGGCACATTTCGGGCGTCAAATCCAAATTAACGATCTGCCTGAAAGTATCACGCATCACCCCGCTGGTGGCTTTGTAGTCCTCGGAACCAAATCGACGACCAATCTTGGTGCGAAATTCCTCAGGGAAAACACGAGCTAGCTT
The DNA here is from genome assembly GCA_009785095.1 of Candidatus Saccharimonadota bacterium. GTDB lineage: Bacteria > Patescibacteriota > Saccharimonadia > Saccharimonadales > Saccharimonadaceae > WQXA01. The sequence goes on from WQXA01000020.1 coordinate 9,827, forward strand.
AGCGGCTGTTCGGATGATCCTGTTTCGCATTGAAACTTTCGGCTTGACGCCAGCCGAATCGATAAAAACCAGCTTCTTAGCGTTGAGTTGCCCGCGGGCGCAACCGTCTAGCATAATTCGGCCGCCAAACGAATGTCCGATGATAGCGTGGATTTTCTTTAGACCGAGTTTCTCTATGAATTTCGCCACAAAATCCGTATAGTCCTGTACAGTCCAGGCGCGCCCTGGTGTTTGGGTCGTCCCAAAACCGGGAAAATCTAGAGCCACAACGTCGAAATCATTTGTTTGATCTTTCATTAATTTTGCAAAATCTGCCACCGAAGCTTTCCAGCCGGGCAACATCAACACCACCGGCGCGTCTTCTCGGCCGAGGCGCAGATATTCGGTCATTAGATCATCGACGATGACTTGCATTTGACTAGTATATCAAATTTGTGCTCAATTTAAGAATTTTATGACGTCCTCGGGCAGATAAGGTTTATCGTGCTTGAACCCGGCGACCCATTTCTGGCCGGCGCCGAAACCGAGGTCTTTCATGAGTTTGGTCGGGGCGTTTCTAACATGGATCGGCACCGGGGAGTTGGGGAATTGGGCGGCCAATTTCTTGGCCTCGCCCCACATGTCGTAACTCTCGCGCGATTTTTTGCCGCGGGCCAGCGCCACCACGACGTGCGACAGGATGATCTCGCTCTCGGGCATGCCGATTCTTTCCACGGCCATAAAAGCATTCAGCGCCAAATCCAACGCGCCGTTGCCGGCCAGGCCGATGTCTTCGCTCGCGAAAATCACCATGCGGCGGGCGATGAATTTCGGGTCTTCGCCGGCCGCCACCATGCGCGCCAGGTAAAACAGCGCGGCGCGGTCGTCGCCGGCGCGCATCGATTTGATAAAAGCACTAATGTTGTCGTAGTGGCCGTCGCCCTTTTTGTCATAGCTGGGCAGTTTTTTGCCGGCAGCTTGCTCGATCTTTTCTTTGGTGATTTTGCCGCCGAGTCCAAGCGCGACCTCCAATGTGCCGAGAGCGACGCGCGCATCGCCGGCACTGATTTCAGCTAAGTAGTCGATGGTTTCAGGGTTAATCTTGTCATCGCGAGGAGTGGAGCGACGTGGCGATCCAGTTGAGTTTTTCTGGATTGCTTTGTCGCCTGTGGCTCCTCGCAATGACGGAGAAGGCTGTTTCGCAATGACGGACAAAGCTCGCTCAATAATCTTTGCAAGCTCCGTCCTTGCAAGCGGTTCGAGGACGATGACGCGTGTGCGAGAAATCAGGGGTGAAATCACTTCGAACGATGGATTTTCCGTCGTGGCGCCGATTAGCGTAATCAACCCCGATTCGACGTGCGGTAAAAAAGCATCCTGTTGAGCTTTGTTGAAGCGATGAATTTCGTCGACGAACAAAATCGTGCGCTGACCCAGATTCCAATTCGCCCGAGCGCGTTCGACGATGCGCTCGATGTCTTTTTTACCGCTGGTGACGGCCGACAGCTCGACAAAATCAGCCTCAGTTTCGCGCGCCACAATCCGCGCCAAAGTCGTTTTGCCCGCCCCCGGCGGCCCCCAAAATATCAGGGAAACCGGCTCGCGTTTGGCCACGATTTTCTTTAGCAAACCCATGGCCTTGTCCTGGCCGACCACCTCGTCCAGAGTCCTGGGTCGCATGCGCTCAGCCAAGGGCGTGACTCGCTCGTTTTCCATGTGACTATTTTATCACATCAAGAGAAGGAGGGGTTGGTTCCTGGGCCAGCCATTTTCCCGTGCCACCATTGCCTGCATGCCACGTAAGAGTATCGCCGACTACGACATCACCTGAAGCGTTATCAACTTCTATTTTATAATACCAAGGATCGCTCCGGTCGGAGTCATCGTTAAAACAATCAATCGTTGCTAAATATAATCGCTTATACCAATTAAAAAGATCAACCCTGTCACTACCAATATTGTAAGCGACTGCTGTGCAACCATCTCTCAACTCATCCTGTTGAGGTATCATGTCGGGATGGTTGTATGAATTGCTGCATCCTGCCAACAAAGCTAGCCCTGCCACCTGTGCAACAACACTATGTATTCTCCTACCTTTTAATCTCTCGCTCATCTCGCACTCCTTTCCAGCCGCTATCAAAAAAGCGACCACATACTTATGTTCGCTAAAACTTGTCAAATGCTTGCCCGTTAAACAGGAAGATTTGCGTATGTGATCGCAATTTCTTGTTCAACGAAGCGCATTTATGAAAAAACACGCACCTGACAAGTTTTAGCTCCTCTATAATACCACAGCTCGCGCATAAATGCAAATCTAAAATTCGGCGACGCGAGCCCTGGATTGCCATGTCGCCCAAGGGGCTCCTCGCAATGACGGAGAAGAATACACTCGCAATGACGAGAAAATATCTAAATCATACCCCACCAACCGTACGATAGGATCGCACAGACTGCCACAGAGGCCACGATGGTGATTTTGTAGAGGGCGTGATGACGATACCATGATTTGCGCAGCGTCGGGGGCAGGCGGCGTCGATAGACGTGCGCCAAAACTGCCACTAGGGTGACGATTCCGAGCAAAATCAAAGTCACCATGAGCGACGGCACCAATCCCCGCATACCGCGCCGCAGGTGCACCCATAGCGAGACCGATCCTTCTGTGTCGGGCGCATACGTCATGGCGCTAACTCGACCGGCATTCGGCGCGCCGATCGGTCGGCCGTACATCGCTACCACTAGGGTTGTATTGTGACCGTCCATGATGCCGTTGACGGCCGCGAACCCGACCTCGGTAAAATTCTTGTCCAAGACATTGGCTCGATGCGATGGCGAATCCATCCAAGCCGCCATAATACCGGTAGCCGTGTTAAAACCGCGCGCGATATTCTCGCCCGCATCGGCGTATTCGTAGCCAGCGTCGTTGATCCATTGCCACGGCGTCGTGCCATCGGGCGCATTGTGCGACCAATAACCAACCGCCAGCATGTCTTTGGCTTTGTCGTGAGCGGCCGCTGTTAGCTGGCTATTGAGCGAAAGAGTCGGCAGCGAGTCTCGGCGGCGTTCGGCGTTGGTTCTTTCTAATAATTGAGAGCTAGTAATCGATGGATTGTCACCCAGAACGCGGCCGTCCTGGAAAGTAAAATAGAACGATTGAATCGCCATCACGATCAGCAGAACCGCCAGCAAACCATAACGTCGCACCAAATGTGGCCTATAATCGTTGTGTTTGTGCGGCACCACGGCCAGCTTGACACCACGCGCTACATGACGGTGCAAGGGTCGGCGATTGATGCGGGACTTATTCATCCTTTGAATTATATCATGAAACACTAAAAAGGAGCCGATATTCGGGCTCCTTCTCATTATTTTTGTTTACAAATTTATCCCTCGGATTCGCCCTCGCGTTTCTTGCGTGCGAAGATCAAAACCACGATTTGGACGACGGCGATCAGCACCATCAGCAGCGTCCATCTATCAACCCAGCGCATGGGCAGCGTCCAGTCTTCGGTCAGGATAAAGGCGATCACCGCAGCGACGGCCGGTACAATGCTCAACACGCGAGCCACGCCGTGTCGCTTGACTTCTTCTTTTTCCTGCTCGTCTTCGTCGTCCTTGCGTCCGGTAAAGTACAGGATCAACACAACCACGCTGGCCAGCACCGTGCCAATCGCCAGCAGCAAGTTGAGCAGCGCCCAGTAGTTCTCGTCGCGCGCGCCCAAGACCTCACCGGTGTCGTCATTTCTGGCCGGCGGCGTGTAATTGAACGGCTCGGGATCCGGCGTGGTGATTGCTTCGGCGATAGTATCGATCGCTGCTGCTACCGTCACGATTGGTGGCACGATCGGGTTAGTCGGCGTGATTGGCGGTGTGAGCTGTGGCGTGACCGGCAGGGCGGTAATCGTGAAATTACCCTTGATGACCCTCACATTGTAGTTGGAGTTAGGTGTATAGCGCACATCGAGATCTCTTGGATAAAAACCAACGTTTTCATTAGTACTAGTGCGGAAATATTCGACCACACCTAGATCATCGGGATTTACTAGACCTCTGACCGAGCCAGTGAAGACCGGGTTGGGATCGCCGTAGACTTTCGATTTACTGTCTACCTTGATGATCGCTATCGCTGGGACTACCGTAACGTCAGCACAGATCGACTGTGATTGGTAATTGCTCTCGTAGCCAGGCTTGCCGAAAATCGGCACACAGATGTTCTTGCTGCCGACGTTGGTGACACCTGCCGGCAGAGGCAAATCATAAGTCAACTCACTGTTGCGGATGTACACTCTCACGTTGTGTTCATTGCCGTCATAGCGGTAGACACCGCCCGTAATCGAAACGTCCCAATTGGCGCTTGGATCGTCCGGATCGCAAGTCGTAGTAGCGTTTTCGACGCAAACTGTGAGGCTGGCTTTGGTGATTTTGAAATTGCCGTTCACTACTCTAATCTGGTAATTCCTACTAGTGGCGTTATCGGTGTAACTCGGGCGGATAACATAGTCGCCCACGTCTTCGCCCGGGTCGCGGTCGCAGCTGATGTTTAGGGCTTCAGCGTCGCTACCGAACAGCTGGCCATCTGTGATGGTGCAAGTCAGGGTCGGATCGCTACTACCATAAACTTTTTGATTGTCATTAGCCTTGATGGTAACCTCGGCGGGGGCGACGATGAAACCGGGTTTACCGTTGCCGTTAACGTCGATACCACCGACACAACTCGTGATCGTGCCGACTATATCGGTATGTCTAACGCCGTAACCATCAGTGTAATCATAGTAGATATCGATTCGCCACGAATTCGCGGTATACGACCCGACATTCGTGCCGGTTACACTAGTATATGCGTTGCCTGCTTGGACTGCACGGAAACCGGGGGCCAGTCCAGTTCGGTCGATACTGACGATTGCGTTCGCTCCGTTTAGGTCGGACATCCTGTAAAGTGTGCCATTATATGTGACCGTCGGGATCGTACAAGTTGCCACCACCGTGCCGTAATCTTTCAGGATGGGCGCAAAAATTGCCGTGTAGGTGGCGCTTTCGGTGACTGTCGACGGTAGGTCGGCGGTTCTGATCAAATCGCTGCCGTCGCCCGTCTTGGACCAACCGGCAAAGTAATAATCTGTATCGGGTATTGGATTAGGCGGCGTCGGAAAAGTATCGTCCGGCATGTACTTGCCGGTGGCCGGATCGACATCCAGCTGACCACTTGGCCCCGCCACAAAAGTGACAGTTAGTTTCTCGGCGCAATTAGCGGTGTAAGTATAATTTTGACCATCAGCGATGGGGTTGCTGGCATCTGGCGCCGGGCTCCACTCTGGATCCAAAACATAACCGTCGACACCGGGCACGATCGTCGGGATCGCCGGGAACTGGTCGCCAACCTTTAATTGTGGATAACTAGTGGTGCCAGACAAATCACAGGTATCCGATTCAAAATTCACGGCTACCCACGGATGGCATTTGGCTTCGAACGTGAGACTGCTGGTGATTGGCGTGCCATCAGCCGGCAGTGATTGCAACCAGCCGTCAAAATATGTGTTGTCTGAATCGAGCTCGACCGCTGTCGCCCAGTCGCTCTGGAACGGGGCGCCATGGCTGACTGATTTGACGACAGGACTACCGCCGCAGGGCTCAAAGGTAACAGAGTACGTATTCTGCGACCACTGGGCGTATAGATCTACATCGATGCCTATTGAAATTGGTACGCTGGTGGGATCACTCACGGCGCCATCTCCGTTTGCATTACGTGCCCAACCAGACAATGTGTAACCGTCGCAAGAAAAACCGAGACTGGCGGCGCTGGGGATTTGGAATGAACGACTAGAGATAGGTACAGAACGAGTAACAACAGTTTCGTCGCCGTCGCCGCAGTTTTGATGCAATCTGATAACTATTTCTAGATTAAAATTTACCTCAGATGCACCATCGCATTCCTTCTTTCTGTTATCGTTACCCTCATGATATACGCATATTCCGTCCGCGCCATCAAGGGCATCACCGACAGTTGCCGGAATTTTCAAATTATTATTCTCATCGAACAGGCGATTGATGATGCTGGCCAGATCAGTTCCCATGTCCAATGTCCGCGTGCTCGAGTCGTTTGATTGTCCGCCACCTTGACCGTTGACTATCACACCAGTCGTAGTGTTTGGCGTAATTGTCAAAATATAACGCCCAGCAGCATTTTGGGCGATTGAGGCCGAGAACGAAGTTGCAGCATTGGCAATACTGCTAACCCACAGCCCTCCGATTAAGAGAAACGCCGCCGCAACAAATGTGCTGACGACGCCTCGTAATTTACGTTTGATGATGAGTGCCTGCATGTTACACCACCTTTCTCGCCGCGTGGGCGAATTACTAAAACCTCACACAGTCTTATGCTTATATTATATGTGTTTTACTTGCGAAATACAAGACTCTTTTTCAAAAAGTCAAAAACCGGGGTTAATATGCCAAAAGCCATACTTTTTAACGGTTAGCAAATAATGCCGACCACGAATTTTGTGAAATTGGTTTTCTTTGTTACAATGGTCTAGCTCGCGGTGTGACCGTGGCTCTTTAGCTCAGTTGGTAGAGCAGAGGCCTGAAGAGCCTTGTGTCCCCAGTTCGAGTCTGGGAGGAGCCACCATTCGCACCGGGAAAGCACCTTTCACCTTGGAGAATTTTTGCCGGCGGGGTATAATAATTGACGGTAACGTTAAAAATTATGCGGGTTTAGCTCAGTTGTTTAGAGCGCTTCCTTGCCAAGGAAGAGGTCGAGAGTTAGAGTCTCTTAACCCGCACCACAGCATATTGACATAGTACCCCTGTAAAAAAGCGTTTATAACATTTGCGCATTTCAGAAGTAGTTTTTTAGCATAGGTTTTGCATGAAATTGTTGCAGTACTGTTGCAACCACGTCAATTGACGGCGAAAAACCCTATA
>WQXA01000021.1 GCA_009785095.1 Candidatus Saccharimonadota bacterium
ACCGAAATACTTGATTCTGGACGAGCCGGTTAGCGGTCTCGATCCTGAGGGAATTATTTGGATGCGTGAGTTTTGCAAAGCTTATGCGGCTGCTGGAAACACGGTATTTATCTCGTCGCACTTGATGAGCGAAGTCGAACACACAGTCGACGAAGCGGTCATCATCGGCCGCGGTAAAATTATTATGACTGGCACGTTAAAGGAAATCCTCGCGCGCACTAAAACCAAGAGTTTAGAGGCAGCATTTATGAAATTAACCGTCCGCGAAGTAGAATTCCGAGCCGGAAAATTACCCAAATTTAGTGATTTTGGAGGAGAATAAATGTGGAATTTACTAAAATCCGAACTCATTAAAGCGCGCAGCGTCAAATCGACTTGGATTTTGTCTGTTGTCGGCATTTTGTTTGTTGTTTGGTTGGCGTTTGTCGAGACTAGCGACATGGTAGCGCATAGTTATGATTCTGGTTCTGATCTTTGGTGGTTAGCGACTAACGGTGTGCTAGAATCGTTCCAAGTCATTGCGGGAATTTTGGCGGTTCTAATAGTAACGAGCGAGTATACTTCTGGCACAATCAAAAATTCACTGCTCGCGACGCCGCGCCGTTTTAAACTATTTGCCGCAAAGTTAATTTTTATACTGCTTTTGATTGTGCCGCTGACCTTTATCGGTGAAATTTTATCGTTCATCACTGTTTGGGCAACGCAAAATGGGCAGCTAAACGATGCGGGTTTCTGGACAGCATTCACGCAAGATTTCGCGAACGGTTGCTTGGCGCCGCTGCTTGCGATTGCGCTCGGCAGCGTGATTTGGTTTGGGCTAGCGTGGATTTTACGCAACTCAGCGGGCGCGATTCTTGCTGGAATCAGTCTGATCCTTCTGTTGCCGCCCATTGTCGACATAGGCAGCACGCATCCCAATCTACCTAGCGATTGGCTGCCACAAGCTTTTCTCATTCAAACTTTTAGTGCTGGCAGCGAATTCGTCCGCGGCATAATCGGCCTCAGTTCCTACACAATCGTCGCTCTCGCCACCAGTCTAATAGTTTTCCAAAAAAGAGACGCTTAAGCGAGTGACCACTGCGAGAATCACTAAATTAAAAACCTCCGATCGAGCGGGGGTTGACAAAACGTGATGGGGGGGGGGTAACATGGTTCCATTAAGGAGATGATATTATGCCAAGTACACATGCACACGTTAGAAGAGAATCGTTCGAGCCAACGACTGGATCAACGCCACGCATCACCGTTCCAGACATGGAGGCCACTATTGCGTTGATGGTTCGTTCGTGCATGCCAGAAATTGATGGCGGAAATCGCAAAGGTCAAGCCAGAGAATATTTACTCGAAAAATTGCCAGCGGCAGAGGAGCGTGCTGCTATACTTGGAATTTCCGGTATCGCCACTATGGAATTCAGCCCAGACTCGCTACCTACGGAGGAGTTATCTGAAGATCTTGACAGGGCAAACTTGAGTTGGCCCAGCGACATCATGGATAGAAGTTTACCTCTGCCTGATATTAGGGACGGTTTGGCAATAAGCCAAGACCTTCGTCTGAACGTAAGAGAACCGCGCACATCGCGGTGTGTTACTCATTGTATATGCGATACGTATAAATACGCGCGGTTGCGTGGGCAGAGTTTCGGCTCGGCGCAACTAGTACACGGGGACATCGCTGAGGGGGTTGCTTCCTATCCAGAAGCTAGTGCAGAGTATGCAATGAAATGCTTCGCGCGTTTCGTTCAGCAGTGTGTCCAAGATCCAGTACTACGTAACCAGATGCGTTCGGACGAACGCCTGGGAATCTATTTGGCTAATAGCGATTGCCCCAATAGCAGCATAATTATTGGTGGGCGCGATTGGGGCAATCGTAATGGACTCGAACTGCGTTGGATGAGTGGTCACGTTGGCTATCCGTGGGTCTCGTCACTTGGCTCTTTGGTGAAAAAATCTTAGAAAAAGCCAAGCGAATTTTATGGTTGATCATCCCTGCAGGGGCGGTTCGCTCCCCCGTCCCTTCAATTCTCCAAAGAGAATCACTAAATTAAAAACCTCCGATCGAGCGGGGGTTGACAAATCGAGAGAGAGAGAGTATCTTAGGCATATTGTTGGAATAAGTAAGAAATATAGGATGTAATGGCAAATCTAAGGACGGGTGATGTAAATCGGGTTGTGGGAGGAGCACTAAGAGGCAGTCGTCGTGCTCCCTACGACTACGGAAACAAACCAAAAACTCCAGAACTAGCGAAAATAAGAGGAATCGTAGCGCGCTTCGATCAGGCTGTGTCAGAAATTCTTGGCGGTAATCACGATCGTACGATTGGTCTTCGCAAGAAGATGGACGATGATGGGTTTGAGCGCGTAGAAATACCGAAGCCAACGAAGGTTGGCATTAAAGTAACCAAGTTGTATTTATCATCAGAATCAGGGGAGTTAGCAGCTGAAATGGGAACCTATAAGAGCGTTCCTGCTCTACATGGCGAAGACTTCGAATATCTATTTCCACTACTCGAAGAATTCCACTTTGAACTAGTGGTGAGTGATGGTGATGATAACGGAATACCGAAGAGACATGCGTGCTTCACCTATAAGGAGAGCGGTGTTTCTGGTGACAAACCTGCCCCACGTGTATTACAAGTCACCATGGATTTGCGCACCGGCGAAATGACTCGTGTCGAAATCATGCAAATCGGTATCGATGAAGACGAAGAAAAACGCGTGATGGATTCGTATGAGAAAGTTATAACATATACCAAAAGCCAAGAAGACTTTTTAGATGACTTTTCCAGACATCTTGAACGAGCCGTAGCTTTCCTGAAGGAAGAAGTGGCGCGTGAAAGAGGAGAAAAAACGGGTGCTGTTGCAAGGGCGGCAAGAGCGGCGAGAGGTCTCGGGGCTCTTTCCGACGATCCTGAAGAATAGTACTCCTGCGGGATGGTTGCCGACCGAAAAGATCTGTCCCAACTAATAACCGCTAATTACGACAATATTGACAAGTCGCACGAGAAGTGCTATAATTCTAGCGATGTCGTGGAATCTCTCACCAGGTAGCACACGTTCAACTCCCATTATGGGGGGGGGTCTTGGTGGTGATCCGACCTCTATAGCTCCAAAAGTTCTACAAACGCAAATTTATAATGCTGCCGATTTAGGCCCGAACCGAGAAATATCATCACCGTATATAAATTGTGGCGGTCGTGAGCAAATATCATGGCTCGATGAAGTCTCGTCTACTGACAGAGGACATTTTATGTTTCCGTGGACAAATGAGGCGCTGACAAGCTTATACGACAGGCTCAGGAGGTATTTAGCAGGCAAAAAGGTTGTTGCGGTCTGCAACAGTGATTTCGTGTTGACTGCGGTCATGGCTGGCGCTAAACCGCCAGTTGAAGTTATTGACAACAACTTGCCCTCGCTATTCCTAGCGGAACTTAAGGCGGTTGCTGCGGCTCGTCTGGATCGACGACAGGATTTTAAAAAGTTCTTTGAATTCTTGCTGCTACCCAATTGGCAACGTGACCAGGACGGCAAGTTGGACGGGGAGAGTTTTCTTCGTGAAGTTTTTCAAGATTTAGCTTCCCATTTATCTGATCATGCACGTAACTATTTTGATCAAATTATTACAGAAATCGATGCACGCTGGTGTTTAAGTCGGCAATACTCTGCGAGGGGATGTTTTGCCAGTAATGCGCCGTATCTGGATAGCAAAGAAGCATACTCTGGCGTTAGATTAGCTAGCTCCAGCGTAGTGTTTTACCCCAAGTCGATAGAGCAATTTTTTGATGATACAGTACCGGGTCAAGCGTCGCGCGCTCAATGCGACACGGCCTATTTGTCTAATGCACCCACATGGATTAATGGGTATGGGTGGGGATCTTGTCCTGAATTAACGCGAATTGCCGATGCAGTTGGTGATCACGGACATATACTTGTGTCGGCTGGCAAGACTAGCAAAAGCCTTCCAAATACGCGGCGCATGAGACGAGATCAAGAGAAAGAGTTTGCGATCAGAACGGGCACTAACTTGACGCGTGTCAAAGCGCAAAGTGCTGCGTCACACGCCGCGATTTTTAATAGTATGATTGTCTATAGCAAGCTATCATTAGCTGATCTCACTGCCTAGTTATAAAAACTTACTTTTACTTTGTTAATTATGCCGGCTAAAACAGCCCACCCTACGGGTGAGCAATTTTAGTTGGTGACCCCTGCGGGATTCGAACCCGCGATTTTCTGGATGAGAACCAGATGTCCTGAACCGCTAGACGAAGGGGCCGCGTGTCTTTCATTCTACCAGATAACGGGCTCTATGCCAAGACTTGCTCGACTATTTCGAGCATGCGGCGCGGTGTGATGTCGGCCTTGATGAGATAAGCATCGGCTCTCGCCTCGGTGGCGGCGCGCGAGCTGTCGTCCTGTTCGAAATTGGTCATAACAATAATGCGCGTGTTGGGGATCCGATCGTCCGGCGTGCGCAGCTCGCGCAAGATGGCGTCGCCCATCTTTTCCGGCAGCATAATGTCGAGCAAGATCAAATCATATTTGCCCGAGCTAGCGGCGCCTAACCCCTCTCCCCCGTCGATCAACCAATCGACTTTGTAGCCGGCCGCGCGCAGGCTGCGGACGTACATTTCGCCAATGAAACGATCGTCCTCGATGACTAAAATGCTAGCGGCGACTTTGTCGGTCTGTTTATCCATAAGCCCATTGTATCACATTATTGCTCCAGGCGGTTGTGGTTTTTGATCCAGCTGCCACCTTCGCGGATGAGGCTTTCGTTGTCGGCGCTGGTTTCTAATTTGTCAGCCACAGTAGCATAAATCGGCAATGTAAAAGTAAAAGTCGAACCCTCGCCTTCGGTCGATTGCACGCCGATGTGGCCGCCGTGACTCTCGATAATGCCGCGACTAATGAACAAGCCAATGCCCGTGCCGCCGATAGTATCGCGCGAACGGTGGCTGCGATAGAATTTAGAAAACAGATTGCTCGCCACTACCGACGGGATGCCGACGCCGTGATCGGCGATGCTGATGGCCACGAAACCGTCCTCGACGCGCGCCGTGATTTCGATTTGCCCGCCGTCGTGGCTATATTTGATGGCGTTGTCTATTAGATTTGCTAGCACCTCACTGATCGACGACAAATCCGCCGCCACGGTCGGTAGCTCTGCCGGAACCTGCCAGGTGATCGTGCGATTTTGCGTCTTGGCACGCAGCGCCATGTCGTCCTTGATATAATCCATAATGCTATCAATTGTGACTTCGCGGAGCTGCAATTTCAGATGTTTGTGATCATAACGACTAGCATTCAGAATATTGTTGACATAGGATGACAATCGCTTGGCGCTAACGTTGAGGCGATCGATTAGCTCGTGTTGTTCAGAAGTCAATTGAGAGCCTAGTTGCTGTTCCAAAATATCCAAATAACCACGAATCACCGTGATCGGTCCACGCAGTTCGTGCGCCGCCAGCGCCACAAAGTCAGCGTTGTCTTCCTCGCCCCAATATTCGGTAGTACGATCAACCGTGACCACGACAATTTCCGCGCCATTAGGAGCGTTCTGTCGGTAATGAGCTATGACGTCAAAAACCCGCCGATCGGGCTGATTGGGCGCGACATTTTGGACATGCGACCAAATTTTCTCGGACTCGATTTCGTTGCCGCACACCTGTTTCAACCAATCGTCCAACGAATCATTGGTGTTAGTGAAATCTAGCTGGATGGAATGTTTTTTATCCGGCGCGGTGTGAATCGGCGCCAAACTATTAGAAGCAATAATTTTGCGCTCGGGATTCATAACGATGAAACCGACCGGCAGCGCCTCGAGTATATCCCGATAAATCTGGTACTTTTCGTCCGTGACGGGTTGGTTATTATTCTGGCTAGCGCTATCGAGGATAGTATTGAGTAGCAAACCGAGCCCACTTTTAATGAATTTGGGATTGTCGCGATCAGGCAACGGCAAATTGGACGGCTCGCCACGAATGTAAATCAAACAGCGCGCAATGGTTTCGATCGGTTTTAGAGTCTGTTTCAAAAGAAAATAACCGACCAATGATTCGATCACGAGCAAGACAGAAACAGAGATCAAAACCGCGATCGATAAACTAAAAATGTCCACGGTCAAGACAAAAACAGCCGCCACCAGCCCGGCCACGATCCACTGCGCGACAAAGAAAATTAGCCAACTGCGCGACAACAGTTTCGGATGAAAATTACCAATGCGCGGCGGATTGATTTTGTTCTCGTCGCCCGACATGCTCTCGGCCGGTTTCGGCCGGGGCGCCTGAGCGGTCATTTCCATGTCACTCCTCGGCCGCTCGGCACGGCGGTGATCCAGATTTGGCCGCGGTTCAATTTCAATTCTTTGCCATCTGCGTCGAGAAATTTGATTTGTTCTGGTGCGCTAGCTTTCGACCAGGTTCCTTCGACCTTTCGGCCGCCCTGGAAAATGTAGGCCTTACCGCTACCGCTAGTAACGATTTGGTTGTGCAGGCGATCGGCCGCTAGACTTTGGTTGACCATGATGGCGATGACGACATCGGGCGCGATTTGCGTCTCAACTCGATCGGCGTCGCGGCTGAAATGCGGTCGGCCGCCCTGACTGCGTTTATACGTGTTGGTCGTCTCGTCCCAATCGTACGTCACGTTGTACAAATTCGACGAAATGTTGAGGAAAATTTGTTTGGTCGGCGCCTCGCAATCGCAAACCTCATCCTCGAGACATTCGCAATCATATTTTTCGGCCGTCTCGAGCCGCTCCCAGGCGGTAAAATCGGAACTGGTTTTGCCGTGGTTTTCTTGGTATTTTAGGAGTTCGGCGGTGCTGGTGTAGGCGTTATGCGGCGCGCGACGATCTTTGACACGCCAGATGGTCGGTTTGATTTCGTCGATGTTAAGGCCGTATCGGCCGCTACGGAGCATTTGGAGCGCTTGGTCGCTGCCGCCGACATGAGCCAAGGCCGGATCAAAGGCCGCCGCCCACTCCAAAAAATACGGCCGGGCGCTGCGGACGGGGCCGATCAGGTCGACGTCGGCTTCTTGGAATAGCGCCACAAAACGCGTGATGCCGCCCTCGGCGATGGCCTCAAAAACCGCGCCGGCTTCGCGGAGTCCCGATTGTGGGCGGGCTTCGGGCGAGTTCTCGATCATGACCGCGCTGATGGGGCGCTTGGATTTTTCCTCGGTGGTTTCGCGACCGGTCAGAGGCGAATAGTAGCGCACCGGTTCGGCTTTTTTGGGTTCGGAGAGCTGGTCGGTGTTGGTCTGTTTATTGGACAAGAAATAGAGAGATAAACACACCGCGACGGCCGCCGCCACCAACAAAGTAGCGAACACGATGAGGAGCAAACGATGTTTCTTGAACCAATTTTGCTTAGCGAGGCCACTCGGGCGACGCTTTCCGTCCGGGTGCGCCAAGAGTTTTCTCGGCTGGCTCGGTTTGGGCGGAGCGACTTTCTCCTCGATTGAGGTTTTCTTGCGAGGTCTAATATCGGATAGTTTTTTCATTTATGCTTACAGTCTATCATTGCGCTGGCGTCTTTTCCATATTGACTTGCGATTACGGTTGTGGTATAATGGGGGTATGGATGTAATGTTATCTGGCGGCCATGTGCAAACGATCTCCGGAGCGGATTATATTGATGACAATTTGACCTATTTGATTACCCTGGCGACGTCGCATGCCCTGCCGACGGCCTATCATGATAAACGTGCCCTATCGCCGGCGCTGCGCGATCAGTTAGTCAAGCAAATCGCCGCCGATCAAGCCGGTTCGATCCTAGTCGCCTCGCCGGCGGTTGAGTGATTGACTTGGGCGTAGGTTGATGCTACGATTTAGGACTATGGATAAAAAATATCAGAAACGGCTCGAAAGAAATTTCCTGAAATATGCTTGGCTAAGAGTCGTCACCATGCGGGTTTATTACCCGATCGTCGGTATTTATCTGGTGACGGTCGGCGCGTTGTCTATGAGCGAAGTCGCCGCTATCGCGGTTATCTCGGCCGTGGCGAGTTTTATTTTCCAATTGCCGGCTGGTTATTTCTCAGACAAATTTGGCAACGCCCGCGCCATGAAACTGAGCTCGATTATCATGTTGACTAGTCCGCTGTGGTATTTGGTCTTGCCGAACTTTTGGGGCGGATTAATTGCGGCCGTGTTGTTTCACATCGGGTTAGTTTTCGTGGGCGACGGTGTGGGCGAATCGATGATTCACGATACTTTGGTCAAGCTAAAACGAGAGCGCGAGTACACCAAAATCATGGGGCGAGCCGTTAGCTACGGCTTGATCGGCAACATGATCGCCGTCAGCGTCGTGCCGTTGACCTACCCCATCCACCACTCGTTGCCGTTTTTGATCGGTTTCGCTACACAAATAGCGGTGTTTATCTTGGTCAGATCATTCGAATATCCGGATTTACCGCGCTTGCATGCGCCGAAAAGTCCGCTCATAGCGCTCAAGAACATCGTCAATTGGCGGAACGTGGCGCTGTTTGTTTTCTTTGGTTTTGTGACCGGTCTGAGCAAACTGAGCGGCGTTGGTGAATATAGCCAGATCCGCCTGACCGAGCTAGGCGTGGCGGTCGGGTTGCTCGGCCTGGTGCAGGCTTTCGGTAGTCTAATCGGCGCGATTTTGGGGCGAGTGATACACCTTTTCGACAAAGTCAAACCGCAATTGTTCTACCTAATTGACCTCAGTCTAGCCACCGGTTGTTTGGCCGCTATCGGGTTGACCTCGAGTTGGGTTGTCGGGGTTGTGGCGATGGCGCTTTTCACCGGTTGGTTTCGCGTGCGCAAAATCATGTACGAGTCGAAATTGCTGCTCGAGCTAGGTCACGTCTACAAAGCCACGCTGCTGTCGGCGTTGAATTTCTTTAGTAATCTCTGGCAGATGATTGCGCCGGCGATGTTGGCCTGGTCGGTGGTGACGCGCGGCAATTCCCTGGCCGGCGGCTACGTGCTGTTCGCCGCGGCGGCATTCATGATCGGTTTGCTACTCCTCGGTTGGATTGGACTAACGCTCCAGAGAAAGAAGCAATCGAGCTAGCGTTTCCTCGCGCCCCAAGAGCACCATCGTTTCGGACAGGCCGGGTGAAAATGGCGCCCAGGTCAGCGCGAAGCGGATCAGGCCGAACAGGATCGGTGGCTTGGAATTGGTGGCGCTCAGCAAATTGTTCAATTCGCTCTGGAGATTTTCCTCGTTCCAGTCAGCCTCATCAATCTTTGCAAGGACGGAGCTTGCAATGCCAAGGAGGTCGATTTGCTCGTCGCGGCCGAGTTTGCCGAGCTGTTTGTGCTCATCGATCATCGACCAATCGGGCGTCGGGCGGGCGAAGAAATATTCGCTCAAGGCCGGCAGATCAGCCAAAGTTTTCAAACGATCCTGGACGATAGCCAGAACCTTCTTTTGCTCGGCTTCACTGGCTTTTCGGCCGTTCTCACCCCAGAAGTTTGACATTTTGTCATCGCGAGGAGCGTTAGCGACGTGGCGATCCAGTTCATCGTTGGACTTCCTGGATTGCTTCGCTGCGCTCGCAATGACATTTTTGCTCAACGTTCTCGCATACAAATCATCCAAATCAAGCCGTTTGATCCACTGGCCGTTCATCCACAAGAGTCGCTTTTCGTCGAATCGCGCGCCGCTCCGCCCGACCCGATCGAGCGAAAATTTCGCGATCAGCTCATCTACGCTGAAAATCTCCTGTTCTGTGCCGTCGTTCCACCCCATACTGGCGATAAAATTAACCAAAGCTTCCCGCAAAAATCCGGCGCGAAAATAATCGAGGATGTCGCGAGCGCCGTCGCGCTTGCTGAGTTTTTTGTTCCCCTGTTCGTTCAAAATATGTGGCAGAGTCGCGAAAATCGGCCGCTCGATCCCGAGCGCCTCGTACAGATTGAGATAATTCGGCATGGACGCGATAAATTCCTGACCGCGGATGACGTGCGTGATCTGCATCTCGGCGTCGTCGACGATGTGCGCGAAATTGTAGGTCGGAAAACCATCGGATTTGATCAGGATGAAATCGTCGATCGCTTCGGCGCCGGCCGAGAGGTCACCCATAACGGCGTCGTGCCAGTGGTAATCTTTTGCGTCAGATTTAAAACGAAGAGCGGTTTGGCCGTCCCAAACCGGCGGATCCTCGGGGCGATGATTACGATACAGAAAAGGTTTCTTGTCTCGTTTGGCGGCGTCGCGGAACTGCTCGATTTCCTCCGGTGAGTACGGATCAGCGTAAGCCCGCCCGGCCGCGATTAATTTTTCCGCCCACGCCCTGTAATGATCCAATCGTTCGGATTGACGATACGGCGCGAACGACCCGCCGATATCCGGTCCCTCGTCGTAATCCAACCCCAGCGCCCGCAAACTGTCGATAATGTGTTGATCGGCGCCGGCCACCTCGCGTTTTTGATCAGTATCCTCGAGCCGCAGGACGAATTGCCCGCCCTGACCGCGCGCCACCAGCCAAGCATACAGCGCCGTCCGAATCCCCCCGACGTGAATCAGGCCGGTCGGGCTGGGAGCGAAACGAGTGCGAATATTCGACATAGAACAATTGTATCACGACCGGATTGCCTCTGTAAAACGAAAAAGCATTAATACAATAAAATTCAGGTATTGACAAACAGAGAGAGAGAGAGAGTATTCTAGGGGTCATAAATAACGTGCGAAAGGAGAAGTATGTCAGGTACAGATGGAAGGATGGCGGCTAAAAGAATTAAAAGAGCGAAAAGAGAGTCAAAAGTAGAAAAAGTATTTAATCCGTCAACTGGTGATTTTCAGCCGCGTGATGCTCGAGAACTGGCTGAGCCGGGTAAGCTGGAGGTGGGAAAGCGCCAAATGGCTGCCGTCGTCATGATGCTCGAGGAGAGCGATTTGAAGGTCAATGCCGAAAATCGCGAGACGTGGGTTCAAGAGCAAGTTGCCACTCCTGTTAGGCATCGGAATATGCTAAGACGGCGACGTTTTGTCATGGACAGACCAAGAGCGATGATTAACTTTCACGGTGATAATTTGCCTGTCGAAGCCGTACTGAACATTATTTTTCGTGGTGGGCTATATGATAATAAATATTCCTCCATTGCGAACACGCTTAGTATCATCAAAGAAGGCTGTCCGGAGCGTCAGCAACTGCCGACCAGAGGCTATTTGTTGCCGGATGAGGGACTTCAAATGCTTGGCCAAACGCATGATTATATGGCTAAACAATGTGTAGAATTAGGTGATTTTAGTATGCGGCTGCTAGGCATTGAACCGAGCCTGCAACTCTATGCGCAATTACCCGATGTCAGAGGCCAAATGGAAGGATACGGTCAAGAGACATCAGATACCATTGAGGACGGTGATTTCGTATTGGGCATGCATGGTATGGGTTGCGGAAAAGACAAAATTGCAGTAGACTATCGCAGCACAAGGGGTGGCGACTTTGGCAACTCGAAGATCGGTGGTCGTCTTGTAGTGGCGAAAAGATCCGACCTAGACCTCGCAGCCTAGTCTAAGTGTTGCGCATCCCACACGACCAATAAACCTACAAACTATCCACAATCCTCGTGATCTGGTTGTCGCCGATTGAGTTGTTGCCGCTCATGGTGAACAATATTCCATTCTGGATCCAGGCGGTTTGGTTGCCGAAACGATAAACGGTCACGCCTCCGGTCTCGATCGTGGTATAGTTGCCGTTCTCGACTAGGTTGTCCAACACCACGCTATCACCCCAAGAGTTTTTCTGTTGCGTGATAGAATAACCTTCACCACCACCGTTGGATTTATAATTAATCGTCACACGACCGGGCTCGTAGGCGACCGGGCCGTCGATCGAATAACCGCTCGGCGTATAAGGCGCGTGGGCGTCGATACCGGCGCGATTGGCCGCCACCCGAACGCTGATCGATGGCATGCTAACATAGGCAAAGTAACCCCCGAGCACCAAAACGGCCAGCGACGCGGTGATCAACGTCGGCGCGGTAAAGCGGCGACGCGTGCGGGCAGCGGCTTTTTTGGCGGCTCTTTTTTCGGCTCTGGCGCGGGCTTTGTGGTCGATCGGTCGATCCATCTGTTCATTAATCAAGGCGTTTTTGAGATCAGACGAAGACGATGACGAAGTAGTTTTGGCGAGCTCGTGTTGGGCGAGTTTCTCCTCCATGCTATGAGTCATGACCGGCGCGAATGATGTTTCGGATTCTGTTTTGACCTCGCTCGGCGTGGCGATTATAGCGGTGGGATCTTCCTCGAAGTTTTCGGGAGCGGGAGCGAAACGGCGGACTTTGGGATGAGTGGCGACCGGCGCGACAGCTGATTTCTTGACAAAGACAGACGTCGATTCCATCGGTTTTTTCACGAAACTGCGATTTAAGGTTTTGGAGCGCTGGAGGGCGCGGCGATTTTGCGGTTCTACTCGGCGAACCGGCTCGGTGGATTTCTGGGCGGATTCGCGCGCCGCGGCCTCGAGGCCGATCGGTTGGATTTCGATCGGATCACCGCCGGCGACGTAGTTGTTAATCCAGTTCGGCGGAGTCGACGGGCTAACCTGTCGCTCAGTGAACTCGCCTAGCCAATCCGGTACTTCGCGAGTTATGGGCTCGGCGGTGGGCTCGGGCTCCTCGATGAGAGCCTCGAGCTCGGGCTCGGTCGTCACCGCGGGCTCCGGCGCGGTCAGTTCCTCGGTGACCATCTCCTCAAACTCACGCGCGATCGCCTCGGCCAGGCGCTGTTGCTTGGGTATGCGCTTGGATTTCTGCTTCACCTCGATGACCTGGAGCTCCGACGTCTCGCTAGGCTCAGCAGGCGGCGTCGACTCGTCGAGTTTAAGACCGCTCACCGAATCGTACCTCTGACCGTTGATAAAAACTATTCCCATAATCCCTCACTTCCTTATCACAAGACATTTTAACGCAAGCAGAAAAAAAGTGCAAGTGTACTTGCTTTGGCGGCATGAAACCGCTATAATTGTCATCACTAACCGCCACAATCGAGGATTAGTTATGCACAAACGACGCACGCGCAAGAAACAGATTGCTATCAGGTTCTTCACCTACGGGATGATGACATTGTTGGCCGTGGTCGGCGTGGTTTTTTGTTTGGCGTATGCCATGGGGTTTAGGATTGATTGGAACGACGGTCGGCTAACCCAGGTGGCGCTGCTGCAATTTAGTAGTTTCCCCACCGGTGCAACTATTGACATCAACGGACGAGCATTATCATCTACAACGCCAACCCGTTCGAATGTCAAGACTGGCGAAACCACCGTAATTATGTCAAAAGATGGCTATCGGTCGTGGCGCAAAACGGTCGATATGTTGCCTAGCAGTGTGGTTTGGCTCAACTACGCGCGGCTGGTGCCGAACAGTATTACTACCGATACGACTAAGAATTTTACGGCGGTAGCGGAGATGCGTGAATCGCCCAACAAGAGGTGGCTAATTCTCAGACACACGGACAACAACCGCCACAAAGACGACACGAGTTATATCTTGGCGCAGACGCGCGAGGAGTACTTGGCGATGCCTTTCCCGCTGACTTTGATCGATATCTCTAACCCCAAAAACGTTCGTTTCTTGGAACTAACCATCCCGAGCGATAAAATCACCTTGCCCACCGCCGACCAGGCCGAGAAAGAAAAATTCTCGATCATAGAGTGGGATCAGGGGTCACGTTTTATTTTGGTCGAGCACGTCGTGGGCGAAATGACCGAATATATCGTACTCGATCGGGCGAATCCCGGGACGATCAAGAATTTGACGCGCGATTTTGGCTTTAATTTGTCGAGGCCGCACTTTTCGGGGACTAGCGGCAATGTCTTTTTCGGACTGACAGAGGTCGAAGGATCGGGCGCTGACCTTAGGAAACTAGATTACGGTAACAAAACCGCCAGCGTACAGCTCGCCAAAAACGTTCAAAATTATTGGCTGTATGAGAGCGGCCGGTTGGCGTTGGTTTTTAGCGAAAACAAAGGCGGCCAAACGATTCAGAACGTCGGCATCTATAACGACGGCAGCTTGACGACGGTCAAAACTTATTCGGAAATCGAGGAGACGACGGTTCTTTTGACGCGTTTTAGCAACGTGGATTATCTAGTGGTGGCGCGCGGCGAAAGTGTGGGTGTTTATCCGCGGCCGCTGGATCAGGACGCTGAACCAGAGCCGATTTATCTCCAGAGTCCGGGCGGTATAGATTGGATCAATCTTAGCCCCAACGGTCAGTTTGTGCTGGCCGGTCACGGCGATCAATTGGTTAGTTTTGATCTCGACACTATGAAAAAGTACGCTTTCGAGGTGGCGGGTCTGCGCGGTGCTCCACAGTGGCTCGACAATAGTCACATCGTTAGCACTAGTGGTGGTAATATCACATTCATCGAATTCGATGGTCAGAATCGCGAAGACATCGTCAGCGCGCGCGGTCGGGTCGGCCTTAGTCGTGATGGGAAATATCTGTTCAGCATCGGCGAAACCGCCAATGGTGTGATTCTGCAGCGCTCACAATTAGTGATCGATTGATTTTATCGGCCAAAGATCTGCTCGAACAGAGTCGGTGGTTTGCCAACGATGTCACCATGCACGGTGGCACCAGAGTCGCTTTGCGTGGCGGTTGTCTGGCTCGGATCGGGCGAAATTTGCTCGCCGATGACGATCAGGCGCTGGCGTGCCGTGCCAGGCGGATCACAAGTTATCAGCGTGGCGTAGGGTTTGTCGTCGCCGATAGCTAGCGTGCCTATCTCGTTCGGATTGATGATCTTGGTCTCGCTCACTCGATAGGTGTAGCGTTTGCCTTCGTAGTCGAGATAGAACAGATCACCAACACCGAGGCGGTTGAGCTGGACAAAAATGAACTTGAAATTGCCCGGCCTAAAAAAGTCGCTCGAGCTATGACCGAGAAAAACCGCGTTGCCGTTCTCGCCCGGGAGAGCGCTGGCGCCGGCGATCGGATAATGAATCACGCCGTTTTCGAGCGCTCTTTGCGAATTCTCCTCGCTAAGGTCGGTCAGACCGTAGATGACGGGCGCGTTGACGTTGATCTTGGGGATGATGACGCGCGGCTCGGGGCCGATCGGTTGGTCGTTGCCGGTGCCGACGATGATGTCTTGTCCTGAGGTGGATCCCGGGCTGATAAAGGATTTGACCTGGGCGAAAATTAGACCGTTATATTGGATGAAGACCGACGCCAAAATCACCACCAACGCGCAAATCGCCGGTATGAAATGACGACTTTTTCTGACTTTGGTGGCGCTCTTTTTGATCTTGCCAAGGATGTCCTGGCGCATTTCCGCCATGGCTTCTTTCTGCGTCAGCGTGCCGTCTTCGACCGCTTGGGCGGCGTGCTTGGCGGCTTCCTGGGCGCTGAGGTGGATGGTGGCGAGCTGTTTGTTATAAGCCTGGTTCTGATGCTCCATGGCTGAGATGTAGTACTTTTCGTAATATTTTTGGTAATAATCCTGCCAGGCTGAATGATACTGGCGGTGAGCCGATTCCGTATCAGTAGTGGCTGGCGGGGTCGGCTCGGGGGTCACAGGTTCCGGTTCAGCGGTGGGCGCCGGTTGATCGATCATCGGTTTGCTAGTGCTAGTGTGCGACAGGGTCGCGTTCGGCGCGCCGTCAACCCCAAAGATGTGGTCGATCTGCGAGCGGATGACGTTAGCGGCGCCGGCTTGCGAATCGTCATCACTAGGCGGCGGCACCGGCGGCAACGCCTGCGGCGGCGTCGATTTAAGAGGATCTGTCGGGTTCATAATACCTTAACCATTTTATCACAGAAAACTTTTATGGTAGAATGTTAACGTTCGTAACAATTTGATAGATGGCGCGGTGGCGGAATTGGTAGACGCGCTAGACTCAAAATCTTGTGTCCGTAAGGGCGTGAGGGTTCAAGTCCCTCCCGCGCCACCAGTCAGGTTGTTGCGCTAGACAGTTGCTCCGCAACGCTGCGCCCAAAATCTTGTGTCCGTAAGGGCGTGAGGGTTCGTGAAGGAGGAGGCGACGAGAAAAAGTTTACTTTTTCGCGTTAACGACGACGGAGGAGCGGAGCCTTGGCGGAGCGATAGTCCCTCCCGCGACACCAGTTTTACGACTTTTACGTTTTTATAGTATCAAGTATAAAATTTTGTGATTGCGGCGTGACACACTACAGTTCGGGGTTAGACAAAGCAGCTTCGACTGCGCTCAACGCAGTATCACTGCCTGAGATCAAGGTGACGGCGTCGCCGCATTTTATGTCCGACGTCATCAATTCTAGGATTGAGCTAGCTGATGCTGTCTTCCCTTCTTCTGTCACGATCGTGACTTGTTCATCGAGCCCCACGGCAATTTTAGCTAAAACAGCGGCTGGCCTAGCGTGAAGGCCGTCCTCAGCCTTGACGGTGATATGGCGTTCCATACGATTCCTTTCTTTTAAACGATTAGAATGCTCAGAAAACATACACTTACGTCGCCCATTGATTGTTGGGCGACATTACGCTCCGACCATCCGTCACAGTAAACTTCTTCTCCGTAACAACCCAATTTTATCACAAATCTCGCTATAGGTCAACATTAATCTGGGGTAATTAT
>WQXA01000022.1 GCA_009785095.1 Candidatus Saccharimonadota bacterium
CGTATCGCGAAAAGAAATCTCGCGGTTGTTAATATCGCGCAGGATGCCCTCGTCTAGGACTTGGAGTAGCGTGGTCAGGACGGACTCGTGCGCCTTTTCAATTTCGTCGAGCAAAACGACGCTGAACGGATTTTTCTGTACCTGCGCCGAGAGCGAGTTGGGATCGGTCGCGCCATCGGCGATTAACCGCGCCACGTCGTCGCTTCTAACGTATTCGTTCAAGTCAACCCGCACCATGTGATCCTCGCCACCAAAATAGACGGCAGCCAACGATTTGGCTAGCTCGGTTTTGCCGACACCGGTCGGCCCAAGGAACAGAAACGTGCCGATCGGTCGCGATTCGTTGCGCACGCCAGCTCGGGCTCGACGCAGCGCCGCCGCTACCACCGACACCGCCAAAGTTTGGTTGATCATGCGTTCGTGGATCAGTTTCTCGAGGTTGAGCAGCATCTCCCGCTCGGCCGAATTGTCGCCGGCGCTGACCGAACCGCCGACTTTGACGCCGATAGTTTTCTCGATGGCCGTCACCACTGAGGCGGCCGTCACTAAACCGCCGCCCGCGTAGCCGGCCGCGTTCTCGAGCAGCTGGATCGTCTTTTGCGGCTGGGCGATGTCGTGGATGTAGCGCTCGGCCAAACGATAAGCCTCCGCTAGCGCCTGGTACATGAAAGTGACTTTCCTTTTAAATTCGATGGAAATGATTTGGTCTTCGGCGATTTTTAACACATCGCCCCGCTCGGGTGGTTTGACCTGGAGGCGATTCAACGCCGCCGCCAGCGCCGGTTTGGCTTGGGAAATTTGCAGGAATTTCTGTTCATCGAGAGACAGGATTAGCCGCAGCGCGCCGCCCTCTAACACCGGTTGGAGAATGTTGGAGATGTCCACCGAACCGGTATCGTTTTCGAAAAAGACCTCCGCGTTGTCGAGGAACAGGATGATGTTTTTAGCCTCATGCGCCTCGACCAGCAAATTGTTGACCAAGCGCTCGATTTGACCTCGTTCGCTCGCTGCCGAGATGAGCGCCGCCGCGTCCAGGGCGAAAACTTGGCGGAAGCGCAAATTATCCGGGATTTTGGCCGCACCATCCATCAGAGTTTCGGCGAAGCTATCCACCACCGTCGATTTACCAACACCGAGCGGCCCGATCAGCGCTATGTTTTGCTTGCCGCCGGAACCGAACGTCTCCAGCATGGCCGCCATTAGTTCTTGGTGTCCTTCTAAGCGCACATTGAGCGAACGGCTAGCCGAATATTTGGCTGATAAATTAACGCCAAAACGCTGCAGCGTCGGAATGTAGCCAAAGTTCCAATCGCGAGCGATACCGCCGGTCAATTTCGGCGTTTCGTGGTAATCGATCAGCGCCGTTATGTGAGTGAACCAGGCCGCGCCCCGGATGATATCGTCCTCGTCGAGGTGAAGCGCGTTCAGGATATCTTTGACCGCCGGCGTCATGCGCACAATGGCCGCAGTTAGGCTGGCGGCTGAGATGGTGTCGGCCTTGTCCGGCAAAGATTCGTGGATACGCAAGGTTTCCGTCCAGATTTTTTCCGAATCAGCCGCCTCGGCCGAAGCCAATTCCGGCAAAAACTGCGCCGAGATGCCGAACCGTACGGCGAAAAATCGCCCGCCGTTGGTTTTCATGACGGCTGTCGCCAAATCGCGCGGTGTGGGATTTTCGGACAGCAAGCCCAACAGGCCGCCCTCTAAAACATCCGTCAAATCGCGCGGATTTTTGGCCGGGGGTAATTTGTCCAAATCATGCAATTTCCAGATGTGCAGCATCATCGGCCAAGCCGCCAAACTCACGACCAACCATCCTATCGACTCGGCGAGCACTAATAGCGACAGGCCGCCCAATAGTAGAAGAATTATCAGTATAACAGATGTGATATCCACGAGCTTGCCGGCGCGAACGTTAAAGCGCGCTTTCGTGGCTCGCATCGACCTAAATCTCAGAACAGGTTCCACGGCGCCCCCACTGTTAGCATGATTATTAAACCTGCGGCCGGCAGAATAGGGAAAACCGGCCAAAGAATTAGCCGGATGGCGCTCAGAATCATAATCAGTAACAGCGCCACCAGGCCGAGAATTATCATGAAAAAGCGCATCACCGCGCCGATGAGGCGGCTAAACATGCGATCGCCCCACGCCCGAAAGCGCGACCCGATATCGTTGCCACCGGTTTCGTTGGCCGAGATTTGGCGAAATGGCGCAAAGAAAGTCTTAACGAGCAAGGGAATCGAAAACCAATCGTTGGTTCTGATCATGCTGTCACCAACGCGCGAAACCTGATCACGCCAACCGGCACCGTACCACCACTGAAACAAGCCCACCAAAAGCATGAACATATTGTACCACATATGTTACAATAGAACTACCCTTTAACTATGGGAGAAATATGACCAAACAAGAACTTGAGATTTGCTTGCCTTTGAAAAATATCGGCATTGTACGAAAATTTCTCGATAAAAATGCTGAGTTTTCTTACGAAAATCATCAGGTTGATACTTATTTTGATTCCAAGACGACTGCTTGGACAAAGAAAGTTGACGGCAAAAACCCTGTCGATTTTTGGTTGCGCATACGCGAAGAAGGCGATGTGGCATCGATTAATTTCAAAGATTTTAGCCGTAGTCATCGTTCTGACATTGCCAGTTGTACCGAATTTGAGTCTATCGTGTCTAAACCTAGCGACGCAAAAAAGATTCTGGGGTGCCTTGGTTTTGCACCGGCCGTAGTTGTCGATAAAGTCCGCCGCGCCTATAAATTTCACGACGTCGAAATTGCGCTCGATAGAGTGATGGATCTGGGCGATTACATTGAAATTGAATACTACGGTGACAAATCAGATGTCGACGAGATTAGGCAGCTTCTGAACCTGAGATTGCTAGAAATCAATGCCGAAACCGGCGAGTATGACGAGTTTGGCTATCCTTACCTAATGCTAATGAAAAAACGTGGTATGTTATAATATCCCCATGTCGGGACACAGCAAATGGTCAACCATTAAACGCCAAAAGGCCGCTACGGACGCCAAGCGCGGCGCAATTTTCACCAAAGTCGGCAACCAGATCGCCATCGCGGCGCGTGGCGGGACTGATCCGGTGACGAATCCGGCGCTAGCCATGGCGATCGAAAAGGCCAAGGCCGCCAACATGCCGCTGGCCAACATCCAGCGTGCCATCGACCGCGTGAGCGACAAATCGGCGGCCGTTTTGGAGGAGATCGTCTATGAGGCTTATGGGTCGGGCGGTATCGGGCTGATCATCGAGGCGGCGACCGATAATAAAAATCGGACTTTCCCGGAGGTACGAACGGCGCTGACCAAGCACGGTGGGACGATTGCTGAGCCCGGTTCTGTGGCCTTTCAATTTGCGCGCAAAGGCGTCATCCGCGCGGAAATCGCTGCGAATCAGGACGCGGACGAATTGCTAATGATCGCGCTCGACGCCGGTGCCGAAGACGCGGAAACGGCCGGCGGTGAGCTAATAATTTACACCGACATGAAAGATTTACACCGCGTGCGCGAGGAAATCGCCGCCAAAGGTTTGCGCGTAGTCGATGCCGGCCTAGAATACGTGGCCAACACGCCGGTGGAAATTTCCGACCCAACCACGGCGCAAAAAGTCATGAACCTGCTCGAAGCGATCGACGATCTCGACGACGTAGTGGCCGTTCACACGAATGCTGATATTGTGGTATAATATTCTAGTCCGTCCGGGGTGTGGCGCAGTTGGTAGCGCGCAGCGTTCGGGACGCTGAGGTCGTCCGTTCAAGTCGGATCACCCCGACCATTTTGGATGTAGTGGACGGACGCACTAGTTAGTTTCGGGGTGTGGCGCAGTTGGTAGCGCGCCGCGTTTGGGACGCGGAGGTCGTCCGTTCAAGTCGGATCACCCCGACCATGTAACAAACAGTCATTATGGAGGAACGAGGAATGAAGATTAAGAAGAAAATAGTTATTATAACAATTGCAACCTTTGTCTCCCTGATAGCGGTGTTTTCTGTGGCAGCTATCATCGTTGTAGCTAGCAGGGACGACAACCCAAGTGGCGTGAGACTGTATAGCCTAGACTCAGCGCCAGCCAGTGTGGAGAAAGTTCCAGTGCCGAATAGTGCAGAATTTGTCGAAAGCGGTGCGTGCTGCGCTGTGCAATATTGGTCGTTCAAGAGCTCGCGTAGCATGAGTAGTTTAGAGCAAGATATGGCAGAAATCGCAGCACACTACAATGGAGCCGAGGGGCTGCAGGGTGGATTGGACGTTGAGATCGATGGAGTGGAGTTCCATTATAGAATCAGGAGCTGGAAAGGACTGGGTTGGGATGAGGTATTTGGCATCGGCAAGCGCATTGACGGTCTGTTTTATAATTACATCACGGTAGAATTTTCTCTGATATAGCCTGATCACGATAGGTAGCCGCGCTATTAAGAGTTTAGGATCTAGCTGTCGCGGTTTACCAGCAGAATCACCCCGACCACTAGGCTAGAGAGTATTATCTAATTATTTTTTCTTCGCACCAGCAGCCGCGCCATGACTCCGATGCCGGCAATTGCCGCTATTAACAGATACCAATAGTGCAAGCCGCGACCCAGTAAGCCCGTGTTCGGAGCACCCGGCGTTATCGGCGGCGTGAGCGGTGGTGGCGGTGGTGTCGCCAGAGCGACCACTGTGGTCTCGGTGCTGCAATTGATGCATATGCCCTCGCCGTTCAGCGGTGCCACTGAGTTGATCATAGCTAGGTTGCCTCCGGCCACCAAGGCAGCACTCGGTACGTTGACGCGCACTTGGTAGGTGATGTAGGTGGTTGCGCCGACGGCCAAAGGTCCGCTCCAGGACAACACTGAGCCGGAAATCGTGGCCGTGCCGGTGGTGGAGCTGATGACATTACCGAAAACCGCATCATCGAACACATTGGACAGGTCGTCCTCGACCGAAGCGGGATGATGAGACGTATATGGTGAAGTACCAGTGTTGGTCACGGCGATGGTGTAGTTGACCCAGTCATTCGGCAGCGTTCCGTTGGGCGTGATAGTGGCTTTGTCGACGGATTTAGTTATGCTGTAACCTGGGTCGCCGACCAAGGTTTGGGTCGAGCAAACGCCGCTACAGCCGCCTTCGTCGTGAGTGGCCGTGACAGAGTTATTTAGGATTCGATTGCTGCCGACACCCGGGGTGGTGATGGTGAACGAATATGTAACTGTCTTGGTTTCGCCAACGGCCAGATCTCCGATCCAATCCAACGTTTCTGATCCAACTACGCTGTCGTTAAAAGCCACGGTGTCATTGACAATGCTGATGCCGGCGATTACAGCGTCATCGTTATATATGGCATCGTCGGCTACGTCGGACAGATCATCAACAAACTCGGCTTGACCAGCCGGACAGGACGGACCTAATGGCAAGCAGTAATCCGTCTCACCGGTGTTGGTGATCGTGACGGTGTACTCAACCGTTGCGCCTGGCACGACGTGGTGGCCAGGGCCGACCAATGCCGCTGATTTACTGATGACATAACCAGACGTCGCGGCATCAATCGTGACGTCGGCGTCGTTGCTGCTGAAATCCGGGTCGTCTTCGTTACCGGTGACGGTGGCAACGTTGCTAAGTGAGGTGTTGAGAGTCGTGGGCGTGGTAAGATTAATATTGAAGCTTTGGGTTTCGCCCGGGTTCAACACGCCGGAGGTACAGACAATGGTGATGGGGATTTGGACAAGTGGAGCGGTATCGGACGATATGTAACAGCTATCAGTGTCAAAGGAAATGCTGCTCGGGTCGGTGAACTGGGCATCGAGCGTGTCGGTGACAAAGAAACCGCTGCTGGTCACCAATGGATCGATGTTCTCGACGGTCAGAGTATAAGTAATGTTGCTGCCGGGAATATATTCGCCAAACGGTGAGTCGGTCGAGTCAAACGTCCCGTGGTCGGTGGTGACTGTTTTACTGAGCGCCAGGTCAACCGGTTCGCCGGCATATGACGCGCCGTCGTTGGTGGTGCTGGCCGGGCCGGTCAGGACGGCGACTTCCGTGAAAGTCGGCGTGGCCGAACTCGGGTTGTCGATCTGGATTTGGTGGATATTGCCGGTCTGGTTGTTGGAGATGCCGAGGTGGCCGTTGCCATAAAGCCACTGCGCGCCGAACGATGCGCCCCAGTCAGCAGTTATCACACCTGATAAGCTAAAGTAGTCCAACACCCCGGTGGCTATGTTGATACGATACATCCCGTCGGGGTCAGTACCGGACGCGTTGCCACCGTAAACCGCCCACAAATAATTATTAGCGCCGTCGTTCATACAAACGATGTCCGCCACGTTCGGCAAAGTCGAGTGCCCGCCGATACCGGCTGACAAATGCAACGCTACCGCCACCGCATTTGGCACGGTATTGGCCACATTTATACTGTAAATCGTGTTGGTACCAGCAGCGGTCGATGGCGTCACCCAGAGGGTATTGAGCGGCGTACAGCTGCCGATGGTGCCGCCGTTGTAGGTGTTCGAACCAGCCAGAGCCGGCAGGTTGGTGACCGAGCCTCCGGATCCCAACCCAGTTGTCGCGCCGGTCGAGTCGATCTGGATCAGGCGGTTGGTGGTGCTATTGATGGCGTAAAGATACATGTCCGTCGGGTTGAAACCCATAGCGTTATAGGTGATGGTCTGCACGTCGCCGACGGGTTTAAAGGTCGTGGCATTG
Organism: Candidatus Saccharimonadota bacterium; assembly: GCA_009785095.1. Classification (GTDB taxonomy): domain Bacteria; phylum Patescibacteriota; class Saccharimonadia; order Saccharimonadales; family Saccharimonadaceae; genus WQXA01. The sequence continues at coordinate 6,689 of WQXA01000022.1, forward strand.
GTGCCCGGCGATTGCACCGATTCATACAGTCGGGTCGGGCTGCCTTGGGAGACGAAAATTAGACCTTGGCCGCGCGGAAACGGCGTGCCGGCGGCTTTGGCTGGCTGGGTCGGCAATAGCGCCACCCCAATTAGCGCAACCAGGAGCGACATCACTAACACCATGATCGGAGCTCTGGAGTGCTTTACTTTGATTCTATTATGATAACCGCGCGCCATGTCGATTGTTCCCTCCTATCGCCTAAAAATTCGCAATATACATTATATCACAAGCACATTTTGGATAGCAAATTTTTGTTAGGCCAATTTTTCTAAGAGTCCGCGGATTTCTAGCATGGCTGTGTAATTACAAAAGATTTGTTTGTCGCCGGATTCTTGTAGGAATTGCGTGAGGGCTTTTTTGATGTCGGACTCGACCGTGCCAACTTTTACGCCGTCGCTGCGCAAGCGTTTCGCCATGTCGCTCGCTTTGGCGCCGGAAACAACTTTGACGTGATTTAAGGTCGCGAAATTCACGTCCTTTAGCCACGAGACATCGCGGCCATCCGCCGCCGCGTTGTTGATGGCAATCATGATTGCATCAACCTCTGGGTTGTGCTGCGAAGATAGCGCCGAGCGAAAACTACTCGGATTCTTAATCAGAATCAAGTCCAAGTTATACCCGCCTATTTTAATGATCTCACCACGGCCAAAAGCCGGTTTGACCTTGGACAGCGCCGCCACTAAAGTTTTATTATTGGCCTTTTTGCCCAAAATCATCCGGGTCAACGCCAGGGCCGCTGCCGCGTTGATAATGTTATGAACACCGCTGAGTTGCAATGACGCCTCATAAATTCGACCATCGATTCTGTATTCGGCTTTGTTTTTACTGAGCGACACCAACTCCACGTCGACCGGTTGGTTGTTTTTGTGCCCACCTGAGAGCATCTCGTTGTCGCTCGGCAATTGATCGTCTAATTTTGGATCGTGACCGAAAAATTTGATCGGTACTTTTATCGATCCGGCAATTTCGGCAATCGGGTTGTCGCGGTTTAGGATCACGCCATCGGTGACTTTTGTCGCAACTTTTTCTAATAATTTGGCAGTTTTATCGATGCCGCCGAAACGTTCGGTTTGGTCCTGTAAAACATTCAAGAAAAGCGCATAACGAGGTGCGATTTGATTCACGAAATGCACCGCGTGCGCTTCGTCGAGTTCGACCACGGCGATATCGGCATCGAGCTTGCCACGCCGCATCGCCATGATAATCGACGAAGTCACGCCACGCGTAAAGTTGCTGCCGCTCGGGTTGGTTAGAACTTTTAGGCCGGCGGTTTGTAGTAGCTCCACCGTCATTTTGGTCGTCGTTGTCTTGCCATTAGTGCCAGATATCACGACCACGCCGCGCGGTAATTTGCTCAAGGAATCTTTCAGGAAATTCGGCGCGATACGTTCCGCCACCAAACCCGGTAGAGCCGAGCCATGGCCGCCCCGCAGTCGCGAAGATTTGGCAACAACTTTGCCGATTAAACTAACGAGAAATGGTGATTTCACCATGCCATTCTATCACATCAATCGGTGGTTTTCTTAAACTTTTTGATGATTCTTTTCCGATAAATAGCCACAGCTATGCAAAAGTTAATAACGAAAAGATAGATACCGAAAGACGCTTCCGAGAAATCCCATCTCGTCATGGCGATGAAACCGGTGATTTGATTCAACATATAAAGGATGTACGCCCAACCTGTTTCAGTTTCCGGATGGCGCCATGATTTGACGAGCGTCGGAATCGCCGCAAATAAATCAGCTAAAATCGAGAGTAGGATTGCTACGTTCGGGTTTTTGGTGAGACCCCATAGAACTAATGCTAAAATGGCTAAAACCCCGCATAGGTAGTCACCCCCCCCCAACTTCCAATACGATTTCTTGTTCAAGAACGACACAGCCAAAACTAATACCGGTCCAAAACCTGCCATGAAAGTCGGCAAAATCGCCCAAGTCACGCCATTTGACACCGCAGCAATCGCGCCAATAATCGGTGCCGTCGCCCAAATCAACCACGATACACGGTTGGGTTTGGTTTTGCCTTTTATGGTGTCAATTATGTAACCAGCAGAGGCCATTAATGACAAACCCGCGCCAAAAAAGACGATGTATTCCATTTTCTTATTCTACCACATTATCTTCGCGGAAGTCGTGCTTGGTGGCGTGCTTGAGATAGAAAATTGCGGCCACGACGACGGCAAAAATGCCGGTTGAAACCAAGGGGCTGATGGCGACTTCTTGGCTGGCGCCGGGCAGTTCCGACACGAATCGCGCCACGCCGATGATGTAATCGAGCAGCCACTGGGCTGGCGCCGCGATGATCGCCGCCAATGCGCTCGGCAAGACAAACGCCGCCACTCCGGCAATGAATGTCAACAGCATCGTCAGTGGCAACATCGTGAGGACAAGCAAGTTGGCTAGCAACCCATACGACGAAAATTGCCCCATGAACAGCGCGATAATCGGCGCAGCCATGACCTGCGCCGATGTGGTTTCGAGGAAAACTTGGCGGAGGTTGAACGACGGTTCGCGCGGCGCGGGTGCCACGAAATTTTTCTTGGCAAAATATTTTCGGCGGAATTTCGACCAAATTTTAGCGCGCGCCGGAATGACCATTTTCTTTTCTTTGCCCCAGAAATAACTTTTTAAAAGTGGCGCTAAGATGATCACACCGACAAACGACAGAAACGACATGTACCAACCAGCATCACCCCAAATTTGCACCGGATCAATCGCGATGGTAATGGCCGCAACCGTCGTCAACAAGGTGACCGGGTGAAATTTGCGCCCGTAGTACCAGGCCAACAAACTGAGCCCCGCCACCAAAGCCGCCCGCGTCATCGACGGTGAAAAACCGGTCGTACAGGCAAACGCGAAAACCAACAACCCACCCAAACTAAGCGCCGCAAAACGTGAGATTTTGGCGAACAATCGCCTCGCGAAACGGATCAAAATCGTCAAGTTATAACCGCTCGCCACCACAATGTGCGTCAGGCTGGCTGCAATGAACGCCGCCGACAAATCGAACGGCAGAGCGGTTTTCTGGCCCGCCAAAATTCCCATGCCGAGGTCGGCGGCCGGCGCATCGATAACGGTTCGCAACCGCTCACCAAAACCATCGCGAATGTCGCGCATCGGATCGTTATCCGGCGAACGCACCACCGAAACTAAATCAGAAAAAGACATCGAAGCCGGAAAAGTACCGAATCCTCTGTTTAGTTTGCCAGAAATTTCCACCGTGTCGCTGCGTTTGACCTCAGCGCCGCGCGCCATGGCGCTAACCCAAATTTGACCGGGCAACGGCGTAAAGTATTCGTCCAAATTCCCCATTTCACCGGATAACTTTTCGTGATCACTCGCCAGGACAATCTCCGCATCAACTAGTTTCATGCGCAAATCGTGACTAGCACCCAGATCCGGATCGTCCTTGACCACACCCCTCAGCACCACATTTTGCCCGATCCAATCGCTATAGGCCGTCAAATCCACCTGCGCTAAAGTGCCTCGCCATAGTCCCAGAACTAAACCCGCGATAACAACGACCACTATCATGGCGCGCAGGCGACTAACAAAAGCCAAGACGATCAAAGCCATCGCTATTAACAGCCACACCAACGACGCGAACCATCCCGCCCGCAGCCAGGCCGCCAATCCTACCCCGCCCAAAAATCCCGCTCCGACCGATGTTATTAACCACGATATATGTATTTTCCCGCCCAACCAGCGCCGTAATTTCATGTTTTCTATCTTAGCATACTTAAGGATTGACAAAATAAAAACTTCGATCGCGAGGATCGAAATTTTAGCGGGGCATCAGCTAAAGCCTCCTCCGTTCACTCGCTCGGAAAAATGCTGCGCGCTTTTCCTCACTTCGTTCACTACGCCGTCCCCGCGACTAGTGTCTTTCGCTAACGCGAAATCCACGTCGCGGATCCAAACCAGCTGTTCTACCAAATGAAAATCTCGATCGCGAGGATCGAAATTTTCATTTGGAGGAGCCAGCGGGGCTCGAACCCGCGACACCAGGCTTAAAAGGCCCGTGCTCTACCAACTGAGCTATGGCTCCGCGCGTAATAGATTATCACTTCTGAGTTTTTTCGTCAACGGACTTTTTAGGCGCCTACTCTGTCTTTCTTTTGTCCGCGGCGGGCGTTTTGCTCGATGTATTCGATGACCGGTGTCGCCACGTCGCGACCAGTGGCTTTTTCGATGCCAAAGCCCGGACTAGCGTTGACCTCTATTACCAACGGCCCGCGGTCGGAGCGCAGAATGTCAACGCCGGCCACGCTGAGGCCGAGCGATTTAGCGGCTTTGACGGCGATTTTCTTTTCTTCTTCTGTTAATTTTACAGCCGTGCCCGCACCGCTTTTATGTAAATTACTCCGAAAATCATCGTCGAGACTCTGGCGTTTCATACTCGCCACCACGCGACCGCCGACCACGAACACTCTGATGTCGATACCGACCGACTCTGCGATGAATTCTTGGATCATGATGTTAGTGCCGTCTTCGTTGTACAGATAGAAAGCCTGCAGCGCCGATTTGGCGGCGCGCTTGCTGTCGGCTAGCACCACACCGTTGCCGTGCGTGCTGCTACCGAGTTTGATGATCACCGGCGCGCCACCGACCTGTTCCAACATCTCGTCAATATCGGTCGAGTTGCGACTAAAGACAGTTTTCGGCACATCGACGGCCTTTGCCATAATCTGCGTAGCTCGCAGTTTGTCGCGCGAACGGTTGATGGCGATAGCGCTAGCGGTCGTGAAAATCCCCTCGCGCTCCAGTTGCCGAACGATCGCCGTGCCGTATTTGGTCATGTAATTAGCAATGCGCGGAATGATGGCGTCATAAGTTTTGATATCGATTTCCCGGCCGCGATAGATGACTTTTGGATCCCGGCGGTCGACCGACACTAGGCAATTTTTGTATTTGATAACGTCGACTTGGTGCCCGCGGGCTTCGGCCGTTTCCTTTAGGCGCTTGGTCGAATAATTGCCCGTGCCGTTGCTTAGGATTGCGATTTTCATTTCCTGCCTTCTTCGTCTTTCGGAAACAGGATTCCGTATTTCTTTTTCAACTCTGTCCTATTTAGACTGCTCTCGGCTGAATCCACTAAAAAACGATGGTTCAGCAATTTACGACCAAGTAAAATTGGATATATCTTTGCCGAACGATCTGCCAGTGAAAACGGTGCTAGAAAAATCTTTGACCCGAGCTTGACTCTCAGGCGAACTTCATAGCGGTCTTCGCCATAACCAAATGAGTTTTCTACGCGAACTATTTTATATTTGTCGGTCGTGACGCTAGTAGCCATTGAACCACATACTGGATGACCACCGAGTAATCGAAAAGTTAGTTCTCCATCTTTCTCAACGATATTGTCGGCATGCACCGCAGAGCGATAAGCACCGGTGTCAGTCTTAGCCGGAACTTTAACGATATTAAAATCAACAAAAGTCAGCTCCTCAGAGCGCCCGATGACTACCTTGTGAAAATCATGTTTAGTTGCCATACTTTATAATCCTTATTCTTGTCAATTGTAGCAAAGTATGCTATAACTGTCAATATGAAGCGTGTCTTGATTGTTGGCCAGAAGTTTTCCGGGCTAACGGACTATCTGGATAGTCACGGTATAGATTATGTCCTTATGCAGGATCTTACCAAGACTAAATATCCAAACAAGAGTTTTAGGCGTCGGGTTTTGGCTGATTTTAGTTCTGACGAGACCATTTTTCGGACAGTAGACTCGATAAATAAACCGTTCGATGGCGTAATCAATGTCTATGAGAACTACGTAGTACCTACTGCCAAAATCGCCGAGCGCTTGGGGTTGCCTGGACTGCCGCTCGATACCGCTGAAGCTTGTACTGATAAATTTCTAATGCGATCACTGTTTGCTGGAGCGTCGGAGGAGATTAGCCCTGATTTTGCTATTGCTGATAATGAAAATGCGGTACGAAAATTTGCTATCAACCATAATTTCCCCTTGATTATAAAGCCTGCTAATTTATCTAAGAGTTTACTGGTGTATAAAAATCACACTATGGATGAACTATTAGCAAATTTCTATCGCGCACAAGAACTAGCTCCGAAAATTTATTCCAAGTACGCTCCTTGCCGTCGTCCAAAACTTTTAATGGAAGAATTTCTGGTTGGCTCAATTCACTCGGTCGACGCTTTCGTAAACGCTGATGGTGAACCGCAAATTCTCGAAAATGTCGTGGACTATCAGACTGGCTACGACATTGGTTGCGACGACAATTTTCATTATAGCCGCCTCTTACCGTCGAGACTGTCGTTGGCTGATCAGAACGCTCTGCGACACTGCGCAACTATTGGCGTCAAAGCACTCGGTATGAAGAATTCACCTGCGCACGTTGAAATTATTATGACTGATGATGGCCCGCGCATCGTCGAAATTGGTGCGCGTAATGGTGGTTATCGTGAGCGTATGCACCATCTCGCAAATGGTATCGATATCATCGGCGCAGCTCTAGATTTAACATTTGGCAAACAGCCAATAATCAGATCAACTACAAATGATTCTTGTGCCGTCCTCGAACTGTTTCCAAAAATCCCGGGGAAGTTTGTTGGCCTAAAAAACGAAGTGGCTCTTCGAGGACTGAGTTCTTTAAATTATCTCAGCATAAAGGCTAAACCTGGAGAATTTCGCGGGAAATCGTCCGACGGATATAAAATGTGCGCTGTTATAATATTACACAACTCTGATGCTAAAAAGTTTCAGGAAGATTTAGATTTTGTCAATCAAAATGTCGAGGTTACTACATTTTGATCAATACACCTTCAAGTGATCTAGTTTCTTTCTTTTGCTTTTAGTTCAATGAGGATTCAGAGACCTTAATTGAAAATCCGGCGTTTCTTGGCATCGTCGAATTGTTCGAGGAGTTCTTTTTGTTTGCGAGTTAGATTAGTCGGCGTTTCCACTCTGATCGTCACGATCTGGGCGCCGCGGCCGCCACCGCGCAGGTGCGGCACGCCGTGACCGGATAATTTGAAATCGGTGCCCGGTTGAGTGCCGGCGGGGATTTTCATGGTCAGCGAACCATCCACCGTGTCGACGTCGATCTCGGCGCCGAGCGCGGCATCAATCATCGAGATAGTTTCTTCGCTCAGAATCAAGTCGCCCTCGCGGGTGAATTTTTTGTGTGGTTTGACGTGGATCGCCACATATAAATCGCCCGCCGTGCCGCCGGCCAACGCTTCGCCGCGACCGCTCAGACGAATAGCCGAGCCTTCGTCGACACCGGCCGGAATTTTGATCGCGATGTCTTGTTTTTCGCGTTTGACGCCGCGACCGTTACAAACCGTGCAAGCTTTTTCCGGCACTTTGCCGCGACCACGACAAGTATGACAAGTCCCGGCTTGTTGGATCGGCCCGAACAGACTGTTGATAATTTTGACTTCCTGGCCGGTGCCTCGACAGGTCGAGCAAGTTTTGCTACCAAAGCCAGGTTCCGCGCCGCTACCTTTGCAATGATTACACGTGACGTCAAGATTGAGCGAGACTGTCTTTTCTGTGCCAAAGATTGCTTCTTCGAAAGTCAAATTCACCGCAGTTTCAACGTCGCGACCGCGGTTTTGCTGGCTAGCGGCGCGTTGACCGCCACCAAAGAACGATGAGAAAATATCGCCCAGATCGCCAAAGTCAAAGTGGACATTTTGCCCCTGTCCGCCGAAGCCCTCGAACGGATTGCCGCCGGTACGGCCACCCGTGCCGCCGACGCCAGCGTGACCAAATTGATCGTAGCGCCCGCGTTTTTGTTTGTCTTTTAACACCTCGTAGGCTTCGTTGATTTCTTTGAATTTGGCCTCGTCGCCGCCTTTGTCGGGGTGATGTTTGACGGCCAATTTTCGAAAAGCTTTCTTGATTTCATCATCAGAGGCGCCTTTTTGGACGCCCAAAGTTTCATAGTAGTCGCGTTTTTCTGCCATGAGCTCTATTTTACTCTTTTAGCACTCATGGGTCAAGAGTGCTAATTATTCTCTGTTCATCATAGTTTTACCGCGCAGTAATTGGTGGTAAGTCACGGCAAAACGGTGAGCTTCGTCGTCGAGGCGGGCGATTAGTCTAGCGATGTGATCGTCGCCAGACAGCAGGATTTCGTGATAAGAACTCGCCGATCTTGCAGGAACCGTTCCTGCAGGAGCTGCTGTTTTTGGCTTTGCAAGGACGGAGCTTGCAAGGATTAGTTTGACGCGAGCGTTGCGACTGTGGTCGCCGCTCTTGTTGCGGCCGATGAATGGGATGTCTTCGGCTCTGAGCAAATCCGCCACGGCGCCGAGCTGTCCCGCGCCGCCGTCGATAATCACCAAATCCGGCCGACCCCAATCGCTCAGGTGCTTTAGTCGCCGCACCATAATCTCGCGTAAGCCGGCATAGTCATCGTTGCCGCCCGACAATTTAAATTTGCGATATTCACGTTTATCGGCCACGCCGTTAGTGACCACAACCATGCTCGCCACGACGTTAGTTCCCGAGATGTGGCTGATATCATAAGCCTCGATGCGCCGCGGCAAGTGCGGCAAATTCAATAGATCACGCAGGCCGATTAACGCTTGATCCTTGCTGGCATCGAGAAATTCCTCGCGGCTAAAAACCACTTGGCGGCGCAGCTCGTTTAGACTGGCCAATTGGTTGCGACGATGTGCCGCTAGCTCAAAATTCTGGGCTTTGGCGGCCGCTTTCATGTCGGCCTCGATTTCCTTTATCACCGCCACTCGGTTGCCTTTGATGTAGCTAATCAATTTGCGCAAATCTTTCTTGTAATCATCAGTACCGTTCTCAATATTCGGCTCCAAACCGAG
>WQXA01000023.1 GCA_009785095.1 Candidatus Saccharimonadota bacterium
AAAGCCACCGTCGCTATTTGGTGGGGCAACCATGTGCCGAAAGCTCTCCGGAGCGGTTCTTCATATAATATCTCAACCATGATGCGCAGTATTATGGAGCCGACCTTTAACGACGTTTTCAAACCCGATGGCACCTGGAAACCGAACGATTGGTTCACCAAACCGGCCGGTATTCAATCCCTTAGCATCAACGGTCGGACTGATCTTTATCCGTCATGGTACAACAAAAATCAAAAGAAAACCACGACGGTGAAAATGAAATTCGACAAAGTCAGCAAGAAGAAAGCCAACGCTTGCACGCCGCCGGGAGCTATCGAGGAGCTTGACGTCATCAAGATGATTGATCCACTAACCAAACAAGTGATCTACACGCCGCCCGACGGCTACGACGCCGAGCGCGAGGACGATGTTCACCGTTGCGGCACGGATCAGAGTCCGTTCGTGTCGGATGTCATGAGTTTGGCAACGGGCGAGTCCGGCAGATACTACATCATCACGCACGTCCGCGCCGGCACTCATACGGTCAGCAACGTGACCATCTCGTTCAACGGGCAATCCTTCAACGCCTCCCAATACGCCGACGGCGGCTGGCGCATTATTGTCGACGGTCTGCCTGGATCGTACACCGTCAATGTCTCAGTCACCGACTCCGCCTACTACACGGCCGAGGGCTCCGATAGCATAACATTCCCGGGGATGTGATGAAAATTTTCAAAGGAATCCTAACCTCGCTGTTTGGCGCCGCGACTTTGGTTACGTTTTTCACGCCCGTCAAATTGACAGACGACCTGTGGTTTAACGTCATTCGCGTTGTGTTGATGCTAGTGTTCCTGGGACTACTGCTCAGCTATAAAATTGACCACAAACTTTCTGATTCTGTTAAAAAAGCCCCTCGCTCAGCCAAGATTTTGATGGCGGCCATTCCGGCGCTGGTGTTGATTTTCGTGCTGATCCAGGCGCTCTGGCCGGAATTCGCGGTTTGGTTGGTACGTTGCGATAATGCGAAAGAATGCGGTCTCAATTTCCGCCACGCCATTTTCGTCAAAATGGCATTGCAACTGGCAGCGGCCGTCTTTTTCGGTATGATTGCCTATCGCTATGCCCTAAAGAAGAAAATCCTGCCGGCGATTTTTGCTTGTCTGATAATTCTGATTCTGATTTTGATGGCGGGCGAAGAAATTAGTTGGGGGCAGCGGATTTTTGGTTGGTCAACGCCGGAATTTTTCCTAGAAAATAATTCCCAGCGCGAGACTAATTTTCATAATTTGGCGACACAGCTGTTTCAAAATGTGCTCTATTTTGGCGGTTGGTTGCTCCTGGCGGCGCTACCGTTTTGGCGAAATAATATCAAGAAAATCCTCGCTAAATTCAAACGTTTCGCCTGGCTCGGCGATTGGCTGCCGCCGACCTATTTCTTGATTATTTTCGCCGCCGCGTTTGGCTTTTGCGATTCGATTTTAACGACCAACACCGGCATTCGGTTCAGCTCGATTTTGTTCAGCGTTCTCGCCACCGCGGCTATTTTGATCCGCGTGGTGATTCCGGCTCGCGGCGTTTTGGCGGAAAGAATCTGCCTAACGCTCGGCGTGTTTATGGTCGCTCTGTTCTTTAATTTGTTCGTGACGGAAGTCTGGCAACTCAACGCCGGCGTGCCGACGGAATACCTCGAGCTGTTTATCAATTTTGGCATTTTCTATTGGGCGATTGATTTGAAACGACGATTGTTTAGACAAAAATAGTTTAAGTAAAAATAAGTGGAGCAAGAAACGACTTTCACTCATCCGACAAAATTTCGCGTCAAAAATCCTTCTTCTAAAATTCCGACAGTCACACTCCAAGCATTCGTGCTATCCGAAATTTTAATCAAGAAGAATTTTTCGGAAATTTAGAGGATTCGTGATAAGTTGTTTCTCACTTCACTTGCGATTATTAGCCAAACGCACCATCGAGTCTTCGGGGGTTGTTGGTTTGTTGTGTTGCTTGGAACGGTTGGTTCGGTTTTTGTTAAAGCGAGGTTTCCTTGGTTGACTATTGTTCTTTAATTGCTCAGAATGAAAAGCTGGTGCGGATTTGATTTTGGACGGCGCCACTTTCTTGGCGAACATCATGCGACCGGCTTCGGTTTGGAGCGAGCGAATGATCTCTACTCGCTGGTTTTGCCCAATCAGGTTTTTCGCATCCTCAACCACCACCATCGTGCCATCGTCGAGATAGCCGACCGCCTGTTCACGATTAGCGCCCGGTTGGATCAGTTGGATCTCGACAGTCTCGCCCGGCAGATGTTGGACGCGCAGCATCTGCGCTAGCTCGTTGACATTGACCACCGTGATGCCGACGACTTTGGCAACTTTGTTCAGATTGTAGTCGGTCGTCGCGATACTGGCCTCGTAATTTTTGGCCAACTCGAGCAGCCGCTCGTCCACGCCGCCGGAGCCGACATGTCCGTCGTTCGGAATAGTCACGCTAACCGTCTCCATTTTTTGCAGCTCGCGGACATTTTCGAGACCTTTTCTAGCTCGCATACGCTTGCCGTGATCGGCGCGATCGGCCAATAATTGCAGCTCGTTAATCACCGAGCGCGGCACGATAATCTCGGCCGTGATAATGCCCGATTTCGCGACGTCGACGATGCGCCCGTCCATGATCGCCGAAGTGTCGAGCAGCAGCGACCCGCGCGCGACTTTCAGCCGTTTCTCGCGCAATTTCCGCACCGTTAAAAATGTTGTTTGAGCCAAAATCAAGATGGCCACAGTTAAGATAATTTGTTGCATAATATTACATATTTTACTGCTTCACTCGGAAAAATGAACAAGTTCATTTTTCACTCATTTCATTGCAAAATAATTCCTTTCAGTAAGTATTATACCACATATTCTAACAAGCCAAAGGGGCTAGGTGTGGAATTTGCAATAATTTGATCAATATGATACACTATAGTTCATTATTAAGTAAGGAGATTGGAGATCTTATGGGAATGAAGAATAAACTTATTGCGCCAGTTTTGGCAGCTGGCTTGAGCCTGGGGGGGGGCTGTTCGTCGCCAGAAGAATATCTGTCCGTTGATGAAGCGGTAAGAGTTGTAACTCGGAGTGGTTTCAGTGATGTTGAGTATGTGGGTAACACTGGTGATTGGGTTGACACCGCTGACCCATATTCGGGACTCCAGCCTAGCAAATTAGATGGGAATTACCATCTAGTTAAGGATTTTGGCACGGGTGTAATTGCAGCCACGTGTGGTGACGCCGCGTTAGCGCTTACCGTAACACCAACCACTTCGGGGCACCTAACCAAAGAGTCAGCCCACCGCCCAGTATCAGCACTTGCAATCGATTCATCTAGAGGTTTGTACTGCGATGGTGACACAGTGTTCAATGAATGATTTTGCTGCGATAGGCGCAAAGTTTTTTGTGTTTGAGTGTCATTTCAACGTATCGCGCTAATATCTCGCTCTAAAAGCAAAAAGCCGCGTCTGATTCAATTCAGTATCGCGCGCGACTTTTAGCAAAGTAAGCGACGCTATTGCTTCAATTCAATAACGCATTCGCCGCTTGACATCTATTATATCATAAGCTATTTGAGGTGCTGATTAAGCGCGTCGCGCAAATCACTGGCTGGGACGACGAATCGGCCGGAGGTCGTCCCGGGTTTGACCCGGGATCCAGATAATCTATCGGCAGATTTCGGCGCGATGGCGAATTTAAAGCCGAGCTTTTTGGCTTCGGCGATGCGTCTGTCGACCATGTGAGCCGAGCGAATTTCGCCGCCTAGGCCGATTTCGCCGAACACCACGGCACCGGCCGCCAATTTTCGTTCGGCCGCCGCGCTAGCGATCGCCATACACACCGCCAAATCGGCCGCCGGATCATCGAGCTTTAGCCCGCCGACCACGTTGACGTAGATGTCTTTGTCGGTCAATTTCAATTTGGTGCGACGCTCCAAAACCGCGATCAAAAGTTTCAGCCGATTCAAGTCAAACCCGCTAGCCGTGCGACCCGGATAGCCGAAATTCGTCGGGTTGACGAGCGCCTGGATTTCGACCAGCAGCGGCCGATTGCCTTCTAATGTCGCCAAAATGACCGAACCATCCGTGTCGCGCCGCTCGGCCAATAATGCCTCGGACGGATTTTTGACCAACTCCAAACCGGATTCTTTCATGTCAAAGATAGCCACCTCGGTGGTCGAGCCGTAGCGGTTTTTGCTAGCGCGTACTAGCTTGAAGCCGCCGTACTTGTCGCCTTGGAATTCCAGCACCACGTCGACAATGTGTTCGAGAACTTTCGGGCCGGCGATCGAGCCTTCTTTGGTGACATGGCCGACCAAAATCACCGCCGTATCAGTCGATTTGGCGGCGCGAATGATGATGCTGGCCGAGTTGGTGATCTGCGACACCGTGCCGGGCGCCGAAGCGATTTCCGCCATCTGCATCGTCTGCATCGAGTCGACGATGACCAATTTGTATTTGCCGCTCAATATCGTGGCCGCCACATCGTCAGCCGAAACGGAAGAAGCCAGATCGAGGTTCTGGCTGTCTTTGGCGCCCAAGCGTTCGGCACGCAATTTAATTTGGCTGGCTGATTCTTCGCCGCTGACGTATAGGACTTCTTTTTTGGACGCGACGACGGCCGCTACTTGCATGAGCAAGGTTGATTTGCCGATGCCTGGCTGTCCGGCGAGCAGCACCACGCCGCCCGGCATTAACCCGCCGCCCAACACTGCGTCGAGGTCATCGAAACCCGAAGCGATCCGATCGGCCACCGTGTCGATTTTGACATCACGGATTTTCTCGGCCGTCAATTTCTGACCCTGACTCCTGGCGACGACCGATTTGCCCTCCGCGATCGGCAATTGTTCTAACAAAGAATTCCACGCCCCGCAGCTCTCGCACTTGCCCGTCCATTTCGGAAAAGACGTGCCGCATTGTTGACAGACGAATTTTGCCCTCACTTTTGCCATGAGTCAATTATATCATATTCATGCTTCACGATAGATAGGGCGTTGTCAAGGCTTGCGTCATACGAAAATTCTAACTATAATGGCTAATATGAAAAACGATGAGTTTGATAAGTTGTTCAAATATATGGCAAAGCGATTCGATGCTTTAGAGAAGAAGATTGATAGTTGTGCCGACAAGAAGTCTCTTGACACTTTGCGTAATGGCGTTGACACACTCATTAAGGATTATAAGAGTCTGACCGATGATCACTTTGCTGATGTAGCGGCGCATCGACGTATTGACGATGCACTAGTTGAACTTGACGGGCGATTGAATTTGCTCGAAAATGCGGCTGCTTAGTTTTGTAGATTTTCTTCGCTAATCAACCACGGTTGGATGATTGGGTCGTCCTTGTTTAGACCCATTGAGAACATGATATTTTCCATGCGCGTGTACATTTGATTGTCGGTTACTTCGGACACACAGAAGCCGCTCGGGCGGTCGGCTGTTAGCGGACACCAAGCGTACTTGGCGCCGGTTTTGTTGAGTGTCGGCAGATAGGAGACTTTTGCGACCCGCCATTCCCTCTGGTCGTTACTGGCGAATTGAACGCGCACGGTTAGACCTTGGTTGTTAACATAGCGCACTTGCGGTGCTGAGACGGTCTGCGAGTTGCCGAGGCCGTAAATAATATAAACGCCATTGTACAATTCGAATGGTTGGACTGAGTGTGAGCCATGAAAATAAACCAGGTCGAATTCGCCACTGTCAATGAGGCGATGCGCGGCTGTTTTTTGCCAACCGTCGGCGTAGGTTATATATTCTTGCATGCTATGCAGTTGCGCTACCACTAGATCCGCGCCCTGCTCGCGCGCTTTCTTGGCCAGGGAAATCATCCGCGCATAATCATGCTCGGCCATGTCGCCGTCACGCAGACGATCCACACGCCAATCGTAATCTGCTATCATGCCGTTTAATGAAACTGTGCCACCAATAATCGCCAGCTTGCCACCCTCGACATTGAGAATTAGTGGCTCTTTACTCTCGGCTTCGGTTTTATACGTGCCGGTGTGTTTAATGCCCAATTCGTCCAACTTATCGATGACTCGCTCGATGCCGGCGACTCCCTGATCCCAAGCGTGATTAGTGTCGGTGGTACAGGCCGTGTAGCCGACCTCTTTGGCAGCGTCCAGCACCTGCGGCGGGATGTTGAAAATCGGATAACCGGCGTACGGCCCGCCAGGTTTGGCGATTGGCGTTTCGACGTCACAAACGACAATATCGGATTTGGCGTAATATTGCGATTGAGCGGCAAATAGCGGCGTAAAGTCAAACTCGCGCTCGTCGCCAGTGCGAAAATTATTCCACAGCGCCGGATGGAACAGCAGATCGCCATTGACCGTGATCGACACGCAATACTTCTCCGGACAATTTGGCGCCTTGCCATGATAGACTTTTTCAATTACTGCGCTCTTCTTGGGCTGACTAATCGTAATCCGCGTTTCCTGGCCGTTTAGGAAAAGAAAAGTTAACACACCCGACAACATCGCCATCACTACCAGACCGATAATCAACGGGGTTTTTGACGTACGACGCCCTTGAACAGTAAACTCGCTCCGACCTTTCATAAGCATAATTATATCACGTTATTCAATCGTCGGCGCGTGACTATCGATGCTTTGGTTTAGTCGTTTGGCCTCGATGCCTAGCGCGTTCAGGTCAGCCACGCCGGCGTTGTACTTTTCTACTTGCGCGTTGATTTGGTCGGCGGTTTCTTTGAGTTTGGCCTGGCGCGTCATAAGCGCCGCTCGGGCCCGATCGAACGCCGCTTGCGACGCGAAACAATTCAGCGTGTCGGCGCAGTTATTGAACTCGGTGATATCGGCCGCTAGCTCCGAAGTGCCCTTCTCGTGCTCAGCAAGCGCCGCCGCGATGGCTCGACTTTCGGATTCTAGTTGCTTTTCTAGCGCACTAACCTCGGCCGACAAATCGGCGAAAACTTGGTGGTACTCCTGGTAAATGGTCACTACCCTGGCGCGGTCGGCGAAATATTTCTCATAATAAGCCTCGAGCTCGCTATCCAAATCCGACACCTCAGTCCCGAACAAAGAATGAAGCTCGTTGAGCTTTTGGCCTGGTTCGGCCTTTTCGTAAATTTCTATGAGGTCGAGCAGCGTCTGATCGGTCGTCCGCTCAAATTGCTTTTCCAACAATCTATCGACCTTTTTTCGCTCGCTAGCGCTCAAACGAGCGTACGCCGCGTGCAACATTTCGTGCGCCGCCGTGACCGTCCGAATGCCGTAGATGCGCGGGTCGGTCACATTGAAAATAAAGATCCGACCACCGGCAAAGCAGCCCAAAATGACCGCCTGGCTCTCGCGCATCTCGCAATTTTGGTTAAACGCCACGTGATCGTTCAGCTCCGGCCGACTAGCGTGAAAAACGAATTTGCCGCGCACACTCATGCCGCTATCGTCGGCTAGAGCCGCCACCGCGCTCGGCATGTTGAATTGCCAGACCGTGATTTGATCAATAATATTTTGCCGATTGAGCACCGCCCAGGCGCCCGCTCCGGCGATGATCACGAAAATCGACACCGACACGATAATCCGGCTGAGGCGGCGGCGCGACTTTGGCGCGGATGAACTCGCCGTGATGCTCATGATACAATTGTATCATGTTGACGCTCGGGATTGATGAGGTTGGTCGCGGTGCTTGGGCGGGACCGTTGGTGGTTGGCGCCGTCATCTTTGATTCAGAAAGAGTACCGGCCGGTTTGGCTGATTCGAAAAAACTGAGCAAGAAACAGCGCGAGGTGTTGGTTCTCGAGATCAAAAAGTCGGCCATCGCCGTCGGCGTTGGTTGGGTGGCCGCCACCAAAGTCGATGAGCTCGGGCTGAGCGGGGCTCTAAAATTGGCCGCCCGACAGGCAACCAAGCAAATCCCGCGTCAAATTTTCGACCAATTGGATCAGATAATCATCGACGGCACAGCGAATCTCCTGGCCACTCCCGAAAATCCTGCAAAAACCACTGCAGGAACGGTTCCTGCAAAGAATATTCTTGCAAGGACGGAGCTTGCAATGGTTAGCAAAATCACGACCCTGCCGAAGGCCGACGCCAAAATCGCCGCCGTGAGCGCCGCCGCCATCGTCGCCAAAGTTTTCCGCGACGACTACATGGCGCAATTGGGGCGCGTTTTCCCGCGTCACGGATTCGAGCAACACGTCGGCTATGGCACGAAATTGCACCAGGAATGTCTTAGCGCGTACGGCGTCACGCCAGTGCACCGCCGGAGTTTTGCGCCGATTGCCGCTCTTGACAAGTTTTCTGTTGCAAGCTCCGTCCTTGCAAAGACTGCAGGAACGGTTCCTGCAAAGAAAGTTGAGCAAACTGCCGGTCGCATCGCCGAAAATATCGCGGTCGAACACTTGGAAAAATTAGGCCACACCATCACCGCCCAGAATTGGAAAACCAAATTCTGCGAAATTGATATCATTTCTGAGCACAAGAAAACTCTCTATTTCACAGAGGTAAAGTACCGCGAAAACGCTCGCCACGGCGACGGCCTCGCCGCCATCACGCCGAAAAAGCTGCGCCAAATGCGCTTCGCGGCTGAATTCTATTTACAGAAAAACGCCGCTCTAACCGAAAATTTTGACATCAAACTCGCCGCCATTTCCCTTTCCAAAATCCCGCCGAAAGTTGACAATTTTATTAATAATATTGACTAATACACAATTTTTTGTTATAATGTAGTTTATGTCTAATTTCCAGGAATATCGCATTCATCAGCAAACCATAGAGTTTGATCTATTAAGAGCAAAGATACCCCCCCCCCGGCGCCATTCGGATTATATGGCACGGCTTCTTGTCGGTGACAGGGAATTGAGATTGCGCTCATATATCGATACACCCGACATCAAAATATTGGATCCTCAGCGTAGAGAGGAGCTAGATCCATACAGTTTTATTGCTAGAGACAGTAGTTTGCACATCAGCCGAGAAGCGCAACTGGACATGATGGAGAGAGGCCTATTGCACGTGGGGTCTTCAGCCGCTAATCATCTGTCGCCGATTTCTAATTCGATATCTCGGCGACACCTAAGCATTCGATTTTGGCCATGTAGAATCACCACACTGGAAATTGATGGGACGTATAGGATAAGCGATCATTCCGAACAAGGCACCCGCATTTTTCTGCCCGGTAAAGACGAAGAAACCATTATACATATCGGTGATTACGTTGCTGACCATAATAAGCTTCCTGGGTTTGTCAATTTTAAAAGAACCGCAGCTAAGACGCCCGTCGATCTACCTTATGAACCAGAAGTAATCGAGCGAGTCAGAGAAGCATTAGATGTTATTAAGCCGTATCTTAAAAACAAAGAAGCGTGGGTGCTGGGAGATGATGAGCTGCCGAAAATTATTGAAAGCTACATGCTTGTTATGGAAATGAGAAAAAATAATAGTGGTATAACAGACAGACAAATTTATATTGAGATTATGGGACTTCTTGAATGCACAGAAAGCGAAGGCTCTGACACTCAGCGTTATGAAGACTTTGTTAGACAATATCCGATATTAGTTGGCGGCGATCTGAAGAATGGTCGGCTGCCGTTCTAATTGAAATCTCTGCCCTCCGTCCGAGATTGACGAATTCATCGAAAATATCGCCTAGCTGCTAAAATAATCTTGCTCTTTATTAGTGAAATGCGTCAGATCAAACATTTGCTTCATTTCTTCGGCGGTGTTTAATTTGATAATTTTGTACGTCCCGGAGGTTTCGCCGGTTTCATAATTGTGGTTGACGCTCAGGACATAACAAAGCCCCCAATACAGCCAATACCCCCCCCCCGTAATCTTCGACCAGGAATGTGCGGACGGGTGGTTGTTGATAGATTCTAATTTTTGGTTTGGATTTGAACGAGAAAACTTTGCCTCTGACCAAATCGAACGGAATCGGTTCTGTGAGGTGTTTCTTGATGTCTAGCGCGGCCGGAAAACCTTGTGTTTTGCTAATCCTTAGTGTGTCGTTGATTTCGATCATTGATCCCATTTATTCTCCTTCCATAGATTTTAACTTTTCCAAGACCGCATCGCGATCACGCTCCAACCACTCAACGCGCGCCGCGATGTCGCCGTGACCGACGTCAATCGCGCGAGTCAGCGCCGGCTCGGATTTTAGCGGCGTGAAAAATTCGTCGAATTCAGCTAACTCGGCGCGAGTTTGCAAACGCTGGCCGGCGTAGCGCGGGAACAGATCATACGATTTATCCCCCGAAAAAGTTTGAATTATCCATGGCCAACTTGCCCGCACCCAGCCCCAAATTTTCGGACGCGCCCGCCGATTGCCGAGCATGTAGGCGTACCAGGTAAAGACATCCTGTGGTCGCACGATATCAACGCGATCAAGAAAACCAACAATCTCATCGATTTGACTCTGGTCGTGCGTGCTCGTCAAGGCCGCGCAGATGTCTTGTTTTAGCTCGGCGTCGGCCGTCGATTTATAGATGTCGAGCAAATAGGCGAACTCTTCGCGGCCGCCGTGACGCACCGCCGCCCCCAAGATTATCGGCCTGAGATCACCGGCGATTTCGGTTAGTTTGTGTTTCTTCGCACTGTAAATTTTGAGCGCCCGGTCGATCGCCGCGTGATCTTCCGCATATATCATACGTGATATAATCGTCGCCCGCAGCTTCGTGTCGCCGGCTGACTCGTCCTTTTTCTGCTCCCAACCGAGTCGTAAATATTGCTCGCGCGCCAACTCGCCAGCTAACTTTTTCAAACGCTTTTCGTCGTCGCTGTCCGGCTCAACGAACCTCATAAGATCACCGAGCGCCATGTTCATCATGTCCCAAACTGCGTCGGAATTTTCGTCTCGCAATTTGGACAAAACTTCGATCAAGTCGGCCGTGTTTTCTCGCCCGCCGCGAGCCAAAAGCAAAATTTGGTTGATCGTCGCCGCGCGATCGATCGGCGAAAAATCGTGAATATCGATCGTTAATTTCTCTCGCAAATTCTCGCTAAAGACATAAATAAAATGCGCGTTGTTGCCAACATTGAGCCGAAATTGATCCGGATTTTTCGGCCTGAATCTCACGGTTTTCCCCTCGAGTATCCTCGGACAATTCTCGTCATTGGAAAACAACGGGATCGGCCAGATTGTGCCGTCGGTTGTGCCGTCGCTCAAAAACCGCTCCTGAGTCAAGATAATTTCGCCGTTTTTAAAATCAGCACTAACTACCGGATAGCCCGGTCTGGTTAGCCATGGTGTCATCAGTTTGAGAATGCTCTGAGTATTCGCCGAACCTCCACCCTTCCAAACTTCGTCTAGGCACGCCCACAAATCATTCGCCTCAGTATTTTGATAGGCGAATTTCTTGAAATATTTCTTCAGGCCAGCCCGAAATGATTTTTCGCCGACGAGCGCGCGACACATTTTCAGCAGCCGCTCGCCTTTGGCATAGACGATCGCCGAGTCGAACAATGTTGAGATTTCGTCGGGGTGGCGGACTTTCGAGCGCACCGCTTGGACGCCCGGCAAAGCATCACGCCGCAGCGCAGCCACCACGTCGCCAGTCTCGAACGTCTGCCACATTTGCCAATCGGGAAACAACGCGTCGGTTGCGATATGCTCGCACAGAGACGCGAATGATTCGTTCAGCCAGAGGTCATCCCACCATCGCATGGTCACCAAATTGCCGAACCATTGGTGCGACAACTCGTGCGCAATGACCGTCGCGATGTATTGTTTGCTAGCCACGGCGGCGTTTCGATCGGCCAACAGCGCCGTCTCGCGATAAGTGATCAACCCCCAATTTTCCATGGCGCCAGAGCTAAAGTCCGGCAGCGCCACGTGGTCGGATTTGGGCAACGGATACCGAGCGCCAAAATATTCTTCGTAAAAGTCGATACACCTCGTCGCCACGTTGGCCGCAAATTTGAGATTTTCCGGTTTCTGCGCCGGTGTGGCGAAAATGTTGACCTCGACACCGCGTTTGGTTTTGGCGCTGAGACGCTGCATGTCGCCGATGACAAAGGCCAATAGATACGTGCTCATCCTCGGCGTCGTTTCGAATGTCGTCTTCGTCTTTTGCGGACTTTTTTGCAAGCTCCGTCCTTGCAAACGCTGCAGGGATTGCAGGAACGGTTCCTGCAGAGCTCGAGACGGGACTTTCTTTTGCAAGGACGGAGCTTGCAAAGAAATGGGCATATTGCTCAAAACTTCTACGCCACTCTCAGCAATCAACGCCAAATCAAACGTCGCTTTAGCGGCTGGCTCGTCGACGCACGGAAAAACCTCGCGGGCGTGATGCGACTCAAACTGCGTCGCCAGCCATTCGCGCTTTTCGCCCTCGAGCTCGTAATTACAGGGGTACATTCCATGCATCGAACCATCGACGATTTTACCAACGAACTCAATTTCGATCTCGACTTTCCTTTTGCGCAAAAGACTGTCTTCTACGCATTTCCGCGCATCGTCCTTTGCGCCCTGCAGGAACGGTTCCTGCAACGAGCGCTCTTGCAAGGACGGAGCTTGCAAAGAAATTTCGTCGTTCGCGTGCTTTTTCACTTTGGCCTCAACGCCGTCCACCGCCGCGCGCGAGATCTTTAAATCTTTGGCGTGCAGGCGGATTTCTGCGCCAACTCGCTCGCCCTCGATTCTCACCGCGCCTCTAAACGCCCGCCCGACGCGATCGATGTCCAGAGTCAAATCGTAATGCTCGGGCACAAAAAAGTCGACGAGTTGATTCACAGATTTTGTCATACCTTCTATTTTACACTATTGACAGAAATAACACATTTATGGTACAATTCTAGAATCATGGTCATACCACCCCCCCCCACGAGCCTGTACCCAGCGGCGTCATTTGAGAGAGCCGGTTCTCGTCCAGAAGCAAGAGATGATTCTCCAGAGAGTCGTTTGGAAGCTATTGATGCGCAATTGGAAGCTCTAAGAAAAGCTGCTGCAAAAGCAGAAAGGCGCGGAGATGAGCCTGAAACGGCTAAGTTATGGGAAGCCATTAAGGATCTAGAAAGAAAAAGGGATATAATCGCTGGTATAGCAAATCCCGCAATGGCCGCAACTGGATTAGGTGGCGGAATGCCCAGATCTGCAAACACACCGGGGGTGGGAAGGTTTGAAATTATGGGCTCTACCTCAAATGGCTGTCCAGATCCAAATGGCACAGCAGCAGGATTCAGCCGCGGCAGATGGCTTGGCGATCACAACTATGGTTCTCGTAAACCTCAGATAACTGGCGCGTTGGCAAGATTTGCCGTCAGTGGCCAACACCCTAGCGACAATCAACCTCTAGAGCTTTCTTTGCTTAGCCGCACGATATATCATTTTCCAATTCCACTTGCTTTTGTATAATTTTTCATATACAATAGTTTCGTTACCGGCCAATCAGGTCGGTGTTTTTACTAAGTGGAAGGAGTAAAATGGAAGGACTAAATCTAAAGCAACTGGCTGCGACGGTGCACTCGATCGCTGAGGAGAAAAATTTACCAGAGGAAACGGTGCTGAATGTGGTCGAGCAAGCCATCGCCGCGGCCTGGCGGCGCGACAACGGCGATCGCGATTTGAACGTGCGCGCCATCCTGAATCAGAACAACGGCACGGCGAAAATTATCGTGCGCTATGACGTGGTGGAAACGCCGGAGAATGCTTCGCAATTGTCGCTCGAGGAAGCCAAGAAGATTGACAAGCACGCCCTACTCGAGGGCATCATTGAACAGGAATTCGAGGCCACTAGTTTCGGGCGCGTCGCGGCGCAGACTGCCAAGCAAGTTCTGCTCCAGAAACTGCGCGAAGCCGAGCGCGAAGTCGTCGCCACCGAGTTCAACGACAAAGTCGGCCAAGTCCTCACGGGGACGGTGGCGCGAGTCGAGCCGCGCGTCGTGCGGATTGAGATCGGCCGCGGCGCTGGTATTATGCCGGCTTCGGAGCAAGTCCCGGGCGAACGCCTCCAGGTTGGCGCCCGCATCAAAGTCCTCCTAAAAGAAATTGATCGCGATCAACGTGGCCCGCAAATTATCTTGTCGCGCGCTGCGCCGGACTTTGTCAAAATCCTCTTTCAACAGGAAGTGCCCGAGATCGATAACGGCACGGTCGAGATCAAGGCCATCGCTCGCGAGGCTGGCCGCCGCACCAAAATCGCCGTCAACTCGAGTGTGCCGGGCGTCGATCCGGTCGGCACGTTCGTCGGCGGCAAGGGCGTCCGCGTCCAGGCCGTCATGAACGAGATCGGCGACGCCGAGAAAATCGACATCGTGACTTGGGACGGCGACATCAAGAATTTCATTGCCAACGCGCTCAGCCCGGCCGAAATTTCCCGCATCGACATCGACGAAGACAACAAAAAAGCCACCGTCTACGTCAACGAGTCCCAACAATCGATCGCCATCGGCAAACAGGGGCAGAACGTGCGTTTAGCCTCGGCGTTGACCGGCTATGAGCTCGATATTGCGACGGAGGGATAGGTTTTGCTGTAGGTCATTTATGAGATCTATCCGCTTCAGGATCTACACAAGCAACAGCAGTCTCTAAGTCACCAAAGTAAGTAAGCAATAGATCCTGGCCACCGCCACCTGAAATTCCTCCCGTCCTTAAGGCAGGGGTTGACACGAACTCGCCGTTTACAATAACAGCTTTAACTGCGTCAGTGCCCATATTACTAAAAATACCTGACAACTTATAGCTGCCATCACCCAACTCAATAATTCTTCTGTCCGGCTCGCTCCCAGCTGGCTTAGGTGCATCGATTGCATACCTTATGCCCGCCAACCCATCTTGACAGTATAATTCTCCATTGTCACCACGAACCACAACTCCTGACTGTTCCCAGTCAGTCCTGGGATACGCACTATAGGTAGCACAACCCGTTAAAGACAGCGCTGCAGCAGTTAGTAGGGCACCCCCCCCCCGCTTTACTCGTGAAGTAAAAATTCTATCAATCATAACTGAGCCATTGTACCACACTTAATTGTTCATGTCAACAATGAAATAAGTATCTTAGCACTCTTGCATATCGAGTGCTATTTTTGTTATAATGGTTTTTGCAAAAATTTGTGAAAATTTAACGGAAGTGCAAAGTATAAGATATGGAGTTCAGCAAAAGATTAACCGACAACGCCCGTGACGTCTTGGCTCACGCCGAGGTTTTGGCTCGCATGACTGGTTCGAGCTACGTCGGAACGGAACATTTGCTCCTCGGTATTTTGTCACAGGAAACTTCGATCGGGGCACGGGTTTTGAAAAATGCCGGCATCGACTTCGAACGAGTCAAGGCCGCCCTGCAGCTAGAGCCAAAACCAACCTCCCAGGTGCCGCTAGCGCCCACCAAAGGTTTTTCCGAGACCGCCAAATTGACGCTTCGGATGTCGCTCGAGCTCTCCTCGGAGTTTCATAAGGATTATTGCGGCACCGAG
>WQXA01000024.1 GCA_009785095.1 Candidatus Saccharimonadota bacterium
CATAAAAATATTGAGGATTATAGATTTGAAAAGGATTGAAGAATGAAATTCAAACACGGCACACGTCGACGCGCGATCGAATACGAAAAAGCGATCGTTGAATATTGGAAAAAGAACAGAATATTCGAAAAATCGATCGAGCGGCGCTCGCCCGATGAGACTTACGTTTTCTATGACGGGCCGCCGTTTATCACCGGTGTGCCGCATCATGGAACGTTGCTTTCTTCGATAGTCAAGGACGCCGTGCCGCGCTACTGGACGATGAAGGGGAAAAGAGTCGAGCGACGCTGGGGTTGGGACTGTCACGGTCTGCCGGCGGAAAATTTCGTCGAAAAGCAGCTCGGCATCACCGATCGACGCGAAATTGGCACCAAAATCACCCTAGAAGAATACATCACCAAAGCCCGCGAATCGATGGTGGCGAACTCGGCGACGTGGGAAAATATCATCGATCGTATCGGCCGTTGGGTGGATTTCCGCGGCGCCTATCGGACGATGGATTCGGATTTCATGGAGAGCGTTTGGTGGGCGTTCAAGAAATTATACGAAGCGGGCAAAATCTACGAGGGCGAAAAAGTCCTGATGTACGACACCAAATTCGCTACGCCCGTCAGCAAAAACGAGGTGACGATGGACAATGACGCTTATCGGACGGTGACCGATCCGAGCGTTTACGTCAAATTCAAATTGACGCCGGAATCGATCGGCGATAAAACACGAAACTTGGATCTGCCGGTTTACTTTTTGGCCTGGACGACGACGCCCTGGACGCTACCGGGCAACGCGGCGCTAGCGGTCAATCCAGAGATGAATTATTCAGAAGTTCGGGTTGGCGACGAGATTTTCATCGTAGCGAAAGATCTGCGCGATAAAGTTTTGGTTGACGATAAAAATCAGTTGTTCAAGTACGAAATAATCCAGGACATTGTGCCAGGTGCGAAATTAGTTGGAAAAAGTTACGAGCCGTTATTTGCGAGAGAAAATTCCGTCATTGCGAGCGTAGCGAAGCAATCCATGGATCGCCACGACGATAAACCGCCTCGCGATGACAAGAATATTTATAAAATCTGGCCAGCGGACTTTGTTTCGGCTGAAAACGGCACCGGCATCGTTCACGCTGCGCCGGCTTATGGCGAGGACGATTTCGCGCTAGCGAAAGAACACGATATCCCGGCGCTGCACGCCATTGATGATGACGGATATTATTTGCCGGAATTTGCCGCCCAATTGCACGCGATCGGCGTCCGCGACACCGACGAAACCGGCATCGAGGTTTGGGCGGCCAACAAACATATCGCTAAATGTTTACGAGAAATCGGCGCGGTCTGGAAAATCGAATATATCGAGCACGAATATCCGTTCAATCCGCGCTCGAACCAGCGCATCATGTATCGCGCCATTCCGTCGTGGTTTTTCGACGTTCAAAATTCGAAAACCTTGATGCTAGAACAGAACGAGAACATCAATTGGTTTCCGCCACATCTGAAAAACGGCCGTTTTGCCAAGAATATCGAACAAGCGCCGGATTGGAATTTGTCACGTGATCGCTTTTGGGCGACAGCCATGCCGGTCTGGAAAGGCGACCGCGGCACGGTGCGAGTCGTCGGCTCATATGCTGAGTTAGAAGAACTGAGCGGCAAAAAATTAGAGGACTATCACCGGCCGTGGGTCGACGAAATCACGTTCGAAATCGACGGCGAAAAATTCACGCGCATCGAAAAAGTCCTCGACGGCTGGTTCGAGGCGGGCTCGATGCCTTTCGCCCAATTGCATTATCCATTCGAGAATCAAGAAAAGTTCGAGCAGAATTATCCGGCCGATTTCATTTCTGAATACGTCGCGCAAGTCCGCGCCTGGTTCTACTACGTTCACGTCATCAACACCGCGCTGGCGGAAATCGGTGCTTTCGGCGATTTAGCAAAAACGCGCGGCCAGAGCAAGAAAAACGCCTTTGAGAACGTTATTGTGACGGGAACTTTGGCGGGTAATGACGGTCGTAAAATGAGTAAATCGCTCGGAAATTACACCGACCCGAACGAGCTGATGGACAAATTCAGCGCCGATTCGCTGCGCTTTCTGTTGCTGAGCTGTCCCGTCTTGAGCGGAGAAGATTTCGCCTTGACCGACAAAGACGTTAGCGACGTGGCGCGTAAGTTGGAGATGATTTGGAATGTCTATGATTTCTTTACCATGTACGCCGAGGTTGATGGCTGGGAATACGAGCCTGAGGTCATGGAACTTTCGTCGCTCAAGAATCCGCTAGACATCTGGATCGTGTCACGTTATCGCCAACTGCGCGACCACATCACGCGACACATGGACGAGTACAATATTCCCGACGCGATGAGCGCGATTTTGCCGTTCGTCGATGATTTGTCGAATTGGTTTGTGCGTCGCTCGCGCCGGCGTTTTTGGAAAAGCGAGGACGACGCGGACAAAACGCAGGCGTATCAGACTTTGCATTACGCGCTCCGGCACCTCAGCTACGTTTTGGCGCCGTTCACGCCGTTTTTGGCGGAAGAGTTATGCCAGAAATTAACGGGCGACGAATCGGTGCATCTACTAAATTGGCCGAAAGCGGGCGAGATCGACGAGAAAGTTTTGAGCGACATGGCGCGGGCGCGCGAGATCATCGAGTCTGGCCTAGCGCTGCGCATGAACCGCGATGACGAATTTGGACAGATCAAAATTCGCCAACCGCTCACGAAACTCGAATATTCCGGCGAAAAGCTAGACGATTTTTACGAGCAGATTATTGCCGATGAGGTCAATGTTAAATCCGTCATTGCAAAGAATAACAAGACAGTCATTGCGAGAAGCGAAGCGACGAAGCAATCCAGCAATAAAAATCTGGATAATCACGACGGCGAGTCACCTCGCGATGATAACGAGGTGGCGCTCGACAAGAAAATCACTCCCGAGCTCAAACGCGAAGGCCAAGCCCGCGAAATCGTCCGTTTTGTCCAAAACGCTAGAAAAGACGCCGGTCTCAATGTCGATGATCGTATCGTTGTAAATCTCACAACGTCTGACAGTGGTCTGAAACGAACAATTGACGAATTTCGAGACGTCATCGCCGCCGAAATCCTGGCCACCAAATTTGCCACTAACGACGGTCATCAAACGTCTGTTAAAATAGATGGAGCGGAGCTAGACATTCAACTAGAAAAGGAGGAGAAGAAGTGATAATGCAACGAAATGAGCAAAAAATATGCTTGCATATTTTTTCGAATGAGGAAGGATTATATGAATAATCATATGATAACCAAAGCCATCATCCCTGTCGCCGGTTACGGCACGCGGCGGCTGCCGATCACCAAAGCCATCGAGAAATGCATGTTACCGATCGGTAACCGACCGATCGTTGACTATGTGGTGGCGGATTGCATCGCGGCCGGTATCACCGACATTTGGTTTGTCGTTGGTGAGGAATCGACACAAATCCGCGAATACTTCGGGCGTAATCAAAAATTGGAAAAATATCTCGCGGCCAAAGGGAAAACGGCTGAGCTTCGGCAGATTCAACCATTAGAAAACGTTTCATTTCATTACGTCGAGCAGCCGCAAGACGGTAAATATGGTACGACGATTCCGGTAGCGTTGGCGCTCGGCGAAATCGGCACTATGGACGAGCCAATGCTGATCGTCATGGGCGATGACTTTCTGTACTATCACGATAAGGAACTTAGTGGTCATGCGCCGCGCAGCGAAGTTATCGCCCGGCACAGCGATTTTAAACGCTTGGTCGAGGCGCGCAGTGAGGCGGACGAAGCGGCAATGATAGCAGTGCAGATTGCCCACGAAGAAGTCAGCAGGTACGGCGTGATTGATCTTGACGAACAGGGTAACTTTACGAGCATTGTTGAAAAACCAACTCCAGAAAACGCACCGAGCGACTTGATTAACCCCAGCAAATACGTCTTTCCGCCACGTCTGCTGAAATTAATCTCAGAATTTGCCAGTGACGACACGCCAACACCTAGCGGCGAATATCTCATCACCGACCCCATTAACGAATTTGTGCGAACTGGCGGTGTGGTCAGAGTAGTGAAAGCGCGCGGTGAATATCTGGACGGCGGCAATCTGGCTGGCTGGTTGCATGCCAACGAAGTCGTCGGGCGTGATTTGCTAAAATAACCAAAATCTGCTAAACTATCACGGATAATTAATTTCACGCGGGCGTGGGCGATGGATTCGTCGCGCGAAAAACGCGTGTGAAAGGAAAATATGAAAGCAGTAATTTTATCCGGTGGCAAACAATACATCGTCGCCGAAAAGGAACAGATCCTGGTCGATTTGATCGATGGCGCCAAGGAAGGCGAAAAAGTAGATTTCGTGCCGCTGATGCTAGTGGACGGCAAAAATTCCAAAATCGGCACGCCAGAGGTCAAGGACGTCAAAGTCGTCGCCAAAATCATCGAACCGCTCGTCAAAGGCGACAAAATCCGCGCCATTCGCTACAAATCGAAAAAACGCGTCAACAAAATAACAGGACACCGCCAACAGCACAGCAAAATCGAGATCGTTTCGATCAAGTAGAAACGATCTGCTGCTCACCGTGAGAGTAATTTAGTGTGGAAAACGATTTACGCGGGTCAACCTTTCGTGTTAGAATACTCGTATGAGTTTAACGAAAGAAGACAAGGATTGGATCATGGGCGTGTTGGTTGATGGCGTCAACACAGCGATGACAGATATGATCCTGCCCAGGTTTGAGGAAATCGACCAAAGATTCAAAGAAATCGATTTGAGATTTGCTGAAATTCATCGAGAAATTACTAAAATCAATAGCCGATTGGATGAGATCGAGGGCAAAATCGAGGCCTTGACAAACGACATTGCCGAAATTTACAACATGATAGCGAAAATGCAGAAGGATTATGCCAAGGAGTTTCGAGACAACAAGAAAGCCCACGCCGAGTTCGAAAAAGAAATTCGCCAACTAGACATCTGGGTTCACAAAGTCGCTGCAGCGACGGGTGTGGTTTTGTAGAAGTCCAGCAACAGCAAAATTGAGATTGTTTCTATTAAATAGACCAAAAACCGCCCCCCGCAGGGATTTTATAGCCACTAGCAATTTAAAAAACTTGCATAAATTCAAAAAGTGTGCTATAATGGACTCATGACGACAGATCGCAGACATTCCATGAGCCCTGGCTATCATTCAACTGGCCCCCACAGAGAAGAGGGCTATAAGGCGAGGGGGGGGGGATGATAGAGGAATACGGGCACGACTAGCGCGAGGCGTAGATAGTCTAACGGAGATTCCCTCAGAATACTGGAAAGCTAGAAGAGACAAATATTTCGGGATTGCTTGTTCGTTGACAAGTGTAGGCGCTATTAATCTTGCTGTTAACCTTGGTGACAGTGAAAAAGATATTATTGATAAGTGGGGCTCTCTTGCTCTTACGTATGGCATGATAGGTTTTGTGGCTACCTCAATGTTCCATGTGTTTAGATCTATAAAAGCTTCAGAAGAAACTAAACAAGAGAAATAAATCGGTGGTGAGCTATTTGCTACTTAACTGTCTAGCCGGTGGCTGATTTGTGTTATAATTGATGCGAAATGAAGGCAAAATCTTGAGCGCAATCAAAATCGCCATCACCAACCAAAAGGGCGGCGTCGGTAAAACCACGACCGCGGTCAATGCGGCATATTTCTTGGCCAAGGACGGCGCGCGCGTGCTGCTCGTTGATTTCGACCCCCAGGGCAACGCCACGAGCGGTCTCGGCATCAACAAATCGTCGCTGCGCTCGGCGACTGACCCCGACGGTGCGCCAACTATTATGGACGCTATATCCGGTGAAATTCCGATCAAAGACGTCATCCAAACCACCAAATTCAAACGTCTCGTGGTCGCGCCGGCCACGCCGCAGTTAGCGGACGCTGAGGCCGGGCTGGCCAAGGCCGACAAAAGGTTCGTGCGGCTGCGCGACGCCCTGAAAACCGTCCAGGACGACTACGATTTCATCCTGATCGACTCGCCGCCGAGCCTCAGTCTCTTGACGGTCAACGCTCTGATCGCGGCCGAGCACGTCATTTTGCCGGTACAGGCCGAATTTTACGCGCTCGAGGGTCTCGGCCAGCTGCTGCAAACTATGCAATTGGTGAGAAAAGGGCTGAATCCGACGCTCGAGCTTCTCGGCGTGCTAGTGACCATGTACGATAGCCGCACGACGCTCAGCCAACAGGTTTACGACGAGGTCGCCAAGCATTTCCCGGGCAAAATTTTCGATACCAAAATC
Organism: Candidatus Saccharimonadota bacterium; assembly: GCA_009785095.1. Lineage (GTDB taxonomy): Bacteria > Patescibacteriota > Saccharimonadia > Saccharimonadales > Saccharimonadaceae > WQXA01. The sequence continues at coordinate 6,247 of WQXA01000024.1, forward strand.
CCGCGCAATGTGCGTTTGGCCGAAGCGCCATCGCACGGTCTGCCGGTCGGCGCCTATGATAAATTTAGCAAAGGCTCGCGCACCTATAGAGCGGTGGTCGAGGAGATCGTCCGACGAACAGGGTGGACGCCAAAGAAATAAATTGATACAATGGGTTTATGGCAAAACGAGGGCTAGGTACAGGTTTTGATGCGCTGATTCCAACTGATGTGTTGGACGAGGATTTTGATACCACGGCGGCCGAGGATGAAAAAGTTAGTGATCTAAGAGTGCTGTCGATCGACGATATCGCGCACGACAATAACCAACCGCGCCAGCATTTCGACGAGGAAGCCATGGCGACTTTGGCGGAAAGTATCCGCGAACATGGCGTGTTGCAACCGATCGTGGTGACGCCGGCCAAGAAAGGTTTTCATATCGTCGCTGGCGAGCGGCGTTGGCGGGCGGCGAAATCGGCCGGCCTCGGGAAAATCCCGGCCATCGTGCGGACGCTTTCGGCGCAGCACAAATTGGAAATGTCGATCATCGAAAACGTTCAACGGGCGGACTTGAACCCGCTCGAAACGGCGACGGCCTTTCTTAAATTGAAAACGCAATTCAACCTGCCTGATGCGGAAATCGCCAAACGCGTCGGCAAGGCGCCGAGCACAGTTTCCAATCATATGCGGCTGCTCGGGCTGCCTGATTTTGCGAAAGAAGGACTGATCAAAAGCATCATCTCCGAAGGTCACGCCCGGCAAATTTTGGCGCTGGCGGCGATTGGCGGCGACGAGGCGGCTCAACGCAAACTATTCGATTTGATAGTCAAAGAAAACTGGAGCGTGCGCAAGGCCGAACAGTACGTCATCGGTTACAAAAAGGGCAACGAGGGTAAAGCCAAGGCCGATAACGGCCAAAAAGCCGTCCGCAGCGAAACGAAATTCACGCGTGCTTTCTCGCGCAAAATTGGTCTGCCGGTGGTACAAAAAACCACCGCGCACGGCGGACAAATCATCATTAGCTACAAAAGTGACAAAGATTTGGCCAAATTAGAAAAATTACTCTAATATCTAACCAATTCACATCAATGTTGTAAATTCCACAACATGCAAATTTACTAACGTTGTAAAACCAACAACATTCACCTCTGAGAGAATTGCTAAAATGTCCTAAATTGGTTGAGCGGCCAAATTCGTAAACTAACGGGACCGACGATTTCTTTGAGTGGCACGGTGCCGAGGCTGGCGCGGTTGTCTCCGTCGCGGCTGTCTTTGGAATAAATACTCACGCGGTGATCACCAACCACAAAAATAGCATCATCCGGCACGGTCACGTCGGTGCCGTCACCGTCGACGCAGGTGTTGATTTCTTTATCATTCTCGGCCAGACTTTTGAAATCGGGATATGGATTAAAGCCGTCCGGGTGCTCATCGTTGTGAACCCGGAGCTCACAATCTTCGACCGTCACGCGCTCGCCGGGCAGGCCAATCGTGCGCTTGACGATATATTCATCGTCATGACCGGGCGACCAATGCGGATTCTTGAACACGATAATTTCGCCGCGGGTCGGCATCCAATCTTTGCCACCGAGATGCGACAAAGTCACCGGTATCAAATTGACGATCACTCGATCACTTGGTCTGTCCAAGGTGCCCGTCGGCCCGCCGTCCAAAGTCGGCTCCATACTCGGGCCGATAACGTTGAAACTGCGAAAAATAAAGGAATTAATCAGCATAGCGCCCACGAAAATCACCAAGACAAAAACGCCCAGGCCGATAACATCACGTACCCACATCCGAGATTTGGCGGCCGGACGCGGCGTCTCGATCGGCGTAGCGGTCAAAGGTTTGTTGGGAATTTGTTGAGCGACCGGTTGCGGAGCAGCGGGTTGGTTGGTCGGGACAGGCGCGGCAGTAGGCACAGGAGCAGGCACGGCGATAGGCGCAGGAACAACATCAGGAGCAAAAGCCGGCGCAGCGGGCGGGACAGGCGGGGCGGCTTCCTGGGGCGGCCGGGCGATTTCTTGCGGTGGCTTAGCGGTTTCCTTGGGCGGCAATGGCAAACCCTGGAAAAACCCGTCGAGATTAGCTCTCGGGGGCGTTTCGGCCGGGTTGATTTTTTTTGGATCCATGCCAAATAGTTTACGCTAATTGACGGCAAAAGTCTAATTTTGATACAATATTAGGCACATATGGTTGAGTTTATCAAATCAGCCCACAAACGCGGTGTGATTGCTAGCATCTTTCATGCGCTATTTAATGCTGCCTACGCTGCCGCGGTGGTTGCGTTGGTTATGTTGCTGCCGGACATGCCTTGGCCGGCGCTAGTGCTCATCCTGGTGGCCAAGTGGCGAGTGATAGCGGTGCGACCGCGCTATTGGTGGGCGAACGTGCTGTCCAACCTGCCGGATACTCTGCTCGGTCTCGGCGTGGTGGTCTTGATGTGGCTGTCGGGTGCCTGGCAGGTTCAGGTCGCTCTGGCGGTGCTGTACGCGCTGTGGCTGATCGTGCTCAAACCCCAACACAAGAGGCGTTGGGTGATGGTTCAGGCCGGCGCCAGTCAATTTGTGGCGCTGGCGGCGCTGTTTGCGGTTAGTCATCTGCTGCCGGCGTGGGCGGTGATCGGGTTGGTGTTTATCATTGGTTTCGCGGTAGCCCGCCAAGTTCTAACCCAATACGACGAAAAGGCCGCTAATTTCGTGGCGTTCATCTGGGGGATGTTGCTAGCGCAGCTGAGCTTTGTGGCTTGGCACTGGGTGATCGCCTACCAGATCACGCCGACGCTCAAGGTCGCCCAATTCGCCATTATCGCCACGATCCTCAGTTTCGTGGCGGGGCGCAGCTACATGGCTTGGCGCGACGACAAGCAAATTACCTGGAACGAAATTTATTTACCGGTGATATTTGCCGGCCTGTCGATCGCGGTGCTGTTGATTTTATCGAGCGGTTTTTCGGTTTCGTTGCCGTAAAGTGAGACAGAAAGGTCGCTCGTGCGCGATGTCGAACCCGTGTTCGTTAGCGTAGTTTTTCATGTGTGGCGCCTGACAGGGGTCGAGCTCGAGAATGAGAATGCCATTTTCGGTTAAGCAATCGGGTGCCTGCCGGATCAGTTTTTTCATTAGTTCGAGCCCGCTGTCTTTGGCGAACAGGGCGATTTCGGGCTCGTGCGCCAGCGCTGCTCTATCTAACCAAGTCCAATTTTTGTCCACATAGGGCAGGTTGGCGGCGATGATATCGAATTTTGCATCAGCGGAACTAGACTGCTTATTGCAAAAATTTTGCAATAAGTCGGATTGAACGAAATGAATTTTAGAGTTCGGCGCTAGTTTCTCCTGGTTTATTTTGGCCACGGCCAGGGCGTCCTGGCTAATATCAGAAGCGGTGATTTTCGCCCTGGGCAACTCCAGCGCCAGAGTTATAGCGATAGCGCCCGACCCAGTACCGAGATCGAGGATTGATATTACGCCCGGCGCTTCCGCCACAACATTACTGCCACGCCGCTCCTCATGCCCGTCGTTACGGGATTCGTCGCTGACTCTCTCGCCGTCCTTCGATAGTCGCGTGGCAGTAAGTTGGGGCTCCGCGCCTTTTGGTGCGAGCTTGTTCAACACCTGTTCGATTATTTGCTCTGTCTCGGGGCGGGGGATGAGGACGCGTTCGTCAATATAGAACGGCCGGCCATAAAAATAGCCGGTGTTCTCTAATTCCTCATACGGATTTGTGGCCGATGGTCTTTTCGTAATCATGTAATTTCTCGATAACGTCATCAATCTCACCATTCATCGCCGCCGGGATATTCGAACGCGAATAACCGATCCGGTGGTCGGTGATGCGGTCTTGGGGGAAATTGTAGGTGCGGATTTTTTCGCTGCGGTCGCCCGAGCCGATCAGGGCGCGGCGTTCGGCCGATTCGGCCGCCGTCGTCTCGTCCAATTGCATCTGGAGCAAGCGCGCGCGCAAAACCGACAGGGCTTTTTCGCGGTTTTTGATTTGCGATTTTTCGTCCTGGTTGGTCACCACGATGCCGGTCGGCAGATGCGTGATGCGCACGGCCGAGTCGGTGGTGTTGACGCTCTGGCCGCCGTGACCGCTAGCGCGGAAAATGTCGATGCGCAGGTCTTTTGGATCGATTGAAACGTCGGTCTCCTCGGCTTCGGGCAGGACGGCGACAGTGACGGTCGAAGTGTGAATCCGCCCCTGTGATTCGGTGACAGGCACGCGCTGGACGCGGTGGACGCCGGATTCGAATTTCAATTGGCCGTAGGGTTGGTCGCCTTTGACGGCGAAAATAACTTCCTTATATCCGCCGGCATCGTTCATATTTTCGCTCAGGATCTCGGTTTTTAGGCGATGGGTTTCGGCGTAGCGCAGATACATCCTAAGCAGATCCGCCGCGAACAGACTAGCCTCGTCGCCGCCGGCGCCAGCGCGGATTTCGACGATGACGTTTTTAGCGTCATTGGGGTCGCGCGGGATTAGCATCTCGTCCAACTCGGCGCTGACCTTGCCGAGCTCTTCGGTCAGTTCGGGCAGTAAATCAGCGAGCGAGGTGTCGTTTTCGGCGTCAGCAATATCGTTCTCGAGACCGGCCTTTTTCTGGATCAGCTCGAGCAATTTCTCGATCTCGATCAGCCGGCGGCTCTTGGTTGTGAAATCGGAGTCAGAATAAGCGTCGGGTTGCGCCAAAAATTTGCGCAGACTATCTAACTCTTCGCGGAGTTGGTCGACATCAACCGGTAAATTATTCATCACTAAACCTCTCGACCCAAAAATCTATCAGTGGCTGCAAACGATCATTGTCATATTCGGCCAATGCGTTTTGGTAGCGTTTAAACATCGGCGTATTGCGCTGAACCGCAACTTCCACTGGCGGCAGATCCAGTCGCATCAATAGCTCAGTCAATAGTGCGCGAATCGTGCGGCCATTAAAATCGGCAAATGGATGAATTGTCAAGAACTCGCCCTCGGCGTAAGCCAGCAACTCGACCTGCAAATCCGTTGTATCGGCGTGCGAAAACCGCTCGCGCAGATTCGCGACATATTCGCGCATTTTTAATGGAATTTCACTCGGCGGCGGTGCGACATGAACGCCAACTTGCACGGTGACGCCGCGCCATTTGCCAGCGATATCGGGTAGAATCTCGCCGATGATGCGTCGATGAAATTCGCGAATTAAATTCTCATCAAAGTCACGTGCTAAAAATTTTCCGTCCGCAATATCGCTAAGCAGGCTCAACAAATGCGGCGCGATTTGGTCGGCCAATTGCGCGTAAGTCAAGACGCCATGCGTCGTCGCGAAAGTTCGCGTCAGACTCTCGTCCGGCTCTGTGCCTGTTCCAGCCATTCTTTACTCACTGGTTCATTTTCCATCGCCATACTGTTTTTGACTCGCGAAATCAAACTTTTGCGCCAGATGGTCTTGCGTTGTTCGGGATCGCGCGCGCGCCACGCGGCGATTTTGCTGGTTAAAATTTTCTGCTTGATCATGAGAGTATTGTATCAGATATTCGTCTAAAATTCAATTTTCACCAAAAATCCGCGCAAAGTTTCGACCTCGGCGTGCAGTCTATCAATATCGACCGGCAAATTTTCCATCAGAAACTATTGTATCACAAAAATATTGTTGTGTTATTTACAACATAAACAGATTGCCATAACCGAAATTTGACTAGAAATCCAAAAAGGTCTTGACAAATCGAGAGAGAGAGAGTATTATTGGGATATTATGAAAAGAATTGACGACCTGCACGATCCGACCGGATTTCAACCGAGCAGTGGCGGACACGCGCCTAAAGTAATAGCAAAAAGCGCAGTGCCTGCCGTGGTGCAGGAACCGAAAGGAGACCCGAGTTCGTCGCCTGAGTCGACAACTGAAATAGACACCCTGAACGCTTTGAGAGACATAATTGAGAGAAATAGAGGATGGGCGACCTTGGTGTCCTATCTTGATATGAGCTGCCTGTCGGCTGGTCTTGATGTTTCGATTCGCGCCTATTTTACTAGCAGAGGCCCGTCAGTAGGTTTTGGTGCGCAGCGTTTTTTGGAGGATGGATACCAAAAAGGAGACGTTAGTTTGCGTTGGGATCCATCAGAGCCTAGTAGCTTGAAATTTATTTGTGACAGCAGTGCAAGCTTGGAGGGCACCCAATATCAAGGCGGCATGTGGATGATCGAGGATCCTCAAGATCAAGCTCGTGCAATGACTGCACTTCTTACGGTTGCGCGTGCTGCAGATTCTGTCGCACAAGTTGAGAGAAACAAGGACTCAACGGATGAGGACAAAGAAGCGGCCAGAGAAAATATGAGAAATGATGCTGGTGTTCGTGAAGCGATGGTGACCCTACTGGGTCTTACCTGTGGAGAACGTGAAGTATATATACGAAAAGGAGGAAAGGATGAGTTGGTCACGATAACACTACCCCCTATGGTGGATTCCGAGAAAATTACGGAGTCGAAGGGAGGGGAATCCGCCGAGAGCTAGTGAGGAGTAGATTAAAAAGTAAAAAGCAAGTCTCCTCCGCATCGCGCGGAGGTTTTTTGATTCTGGACTCTGCGGCTACACGCAGGATGACAAGATTATTTCTCAGTTTTTTCGACAACTTCTTTGACTTCGGCGGCGGCTTGGTCGACGGTTTTGTCATCGGCCGGCTCGACGGTGGCTAATTTCGGATCATCAACTTTCCCAGCCGGTTTTTTGGATTTCGCGGCCAGGTTTGCTCGGTGTTTCTCGGCGGCTTTCATGCGGGCGGCGAAGCGGTCGACGCGGCCTTCGGTGTCGATGATTTTTTCCTCGCCGGTGAAGTAGGGATGGCTGGCGCTAGAAATATGCACTTTGACGAGCGGATACTCGTTGCCGTCCTCCCATTTGATGGTTTCGGTTGAGGGCGCGGTTGATTTGGTCAGGAACGAAAAGCCGGCGGCTTCGTCCATAAATACGACCAAACGATAATCTGTGGGGTGTAAAGTCTTTTTCATACTCGGAACATTCTAGCCGAAATTCTCGGATAAGTCAACCACTTTGCTTAATTGCTCGAATAGACGTCCTCGAGCTTTTTGAGCATGGTGTCAACTCGAGTGGTCAGGTTGCTGACGTCGGTGACTTTCTTGTTTAGCTCGGTGTTTTGGGTGGTTAGCTCGGTGACTTTCTTGTTTAGTTCCTCGTTTTTCTTGGTGAGGTCGGCTTTTTCCTTGGTCAGCGACTCGATGGTGTTGTCGCCTTCCTTGATTTTGTCGTTTAGGCCGTCATATTGACCGGCGGTGGTGCTATCGTTGACCGAGCTAGCGGACAGCTCGTCCTCGAGGCGTTGGACTTTGGCCTGGGACTCGGCCAGAGCGTCGGCGTTTTGGTCGTTTTGGATGTAAAACCAGACCGCACCAGCGATCCCGGCGGCGGCCAAGACAAACAAAATGACCGTCAGCAGCGAGATTTTGACGGTTTTGGCCTTGGGCGGTTTGGCCGGTTTCGAATCCGTGGCTTTGGCCGGCTCAGGGCTAACGCCGATCGGTGCGACGGGATCAGTAGCGCCAGGTAACGTGTCATTTAGAAAATCGCCACTATGATCGTCGGTCAAAATGTCACTGGACGACGCGGCGCTCTCGATCGTGCTGTTGCCGCTCTCGTCAATTTTCAGAGTTTTGCTCGCGCCGTCATCATCGTAACTCGGGCTAATGCCGTCGATCGATAGAGCGGTTCTGCTATCGGTGCCGCCCACGTCAATGTCGACGCTGCCAGCGCCACTATCAGCCGCGAAATTGTCGGCTGCGTTATCAGTCATGGGCGGATTGCCGTCGCTCGGCACCGTCGTGACTGGTTCAAATGGATTGTTATTCATTTTCTCCCCACCTTTAAATTAATATGTTAATGCCTAAATTGTAGCAAAGAACCGATCGCCATGCAACCCCTTGTCTAAAGAGAATCTTTCTGCTACAATACCATGGTTACAAATTTAACGAATCAGTTTTCCGCGAAAACTCCTGAACACTCAGGGCGGGAAACGAAGGGAAGGAGTTCAAATGTCAGAAGTTGACATTAGAAAACTTTTCGAGGCTGGCGCGCATTTTGGTCACAAAACGTCGCGTTGGAACCCGAAAATGGCCACGTTTATCCACAGCAAGCGTGGTGAGAGTCATATTATTGACCTAGAAAAGACAGTCGAGCAGCTCGAGGCGGCGCGGACTTTCTTGACCGAAACGGCCAAAAGCGGCCGGCCGGTCATGTTTGTCGGCACCAAAAAGCAAGCCCGCGACATCGTGCGCGCGGCGGCTGAATCGATCGGGCAACCGTTCGTGACTGAGCGTTGGCTGGGCGGCATGTTGACCAACGCATCGACCATCTCGTCGCAGGTCAAAAAACTCAAACTGCTCGAAAAACGCATGGTGAGCGGTGAATTAGCCAATCGTTACAACAAATTAGAGGTGCAACGTTTCCAGGAAGAAATCGACGTCCTAAACGACAAGTACGGTGGCATCAAAGACATGCGCGGCAAACCCGGCGCGCTGTTCGTGATTAGCGCCACCGAGGACAAAAACGCGGTCTCCGAGGCCATCAAACTCGGCATTCCGGTGGTAGCGATCTGTGATAGCAACGCCGACCCGAGCGGTATCGATTACCCGATTCCGGCCAACGACGACGCAATCGCCAGCATCCAACTGATTACCGATTATGTCACAGCGGCCGTCCGTGAGGGCGCGGCTGCGGCTCCGAAAAAGGAAGACAAACCAACCGCCAAACCAACGGCGATGGCGGAAAAGAAAACTAACGAGAAAGAGGACGAATAAATGGCAATTTCACTCGACGAGATCAAGAAACTAAAAGAATTAACTGGCGTGGGTTTGACTGATGCCAAGAAAGCGTTGACTGAGGCCGGGGGCGACTTTGACAAAGCCCTCGCCGCCATGCGCGAAAAAGGCCTGACCAAGGCCGAAAAGCGCGGCGA
>WQXA01000025.1 GCA_009785095.1 Candidatus Saccharimonadota bacterium
GGATTGCTTCGCTACGCTCGCAATGACGCGCTCTGTCATTGCGAGGCGACTTGTCGCCGTGGCAATCTATGTGGTGGATTGGTTCTGGATTGCTTCGTCGTTTCACTCCTCGCAATGACGGAGAAGATGCGAAAAAACCCGCCGGGGCGGGTTTTTGGTTTGGTCTCGGTTCGGTTCAGACCATGATTTAAACTATTTTTCAAGTTATTTCATAGACTATCTCTCGACCATTTTAGTGAGCGTCTTCACAGTAGTATTTGCCAGCACCACCGCTCTCGAGTTGAACAGCAACGGCAGCTGATCGAGTTGTGCCCACTTGAGTCCCAGTGTTACCATTACACCTGTGACCCAAAATAACCACTATCCTGTTGATATTTGGATTAGCGCCAGCAGTCGAGTCAGTAGCTCCGGGGTTAACTGCCTGGCTGGGAGGGAATTCTAAAGCGTCGTCGCCTCCTTTTACAACTTCTACGTAGTCTGTATTATTTGACAAATTACCTAGATAGTCCTTCAAGTTAGATCCGCCAGTAGTAGGCTTGGGATATGCAACGCCAGTTGTAGGTGCCTTGTTCGTATTGCCCGTTATATTGACTACTGCTTCTACCACAATGGTAATATCTCGTTTTCTAGCGTCCTCACGCTGGTTCCTCTGTAATGCCGGAACCGCCAGGAACACCACCAGGAAGATCAACGCGGCGACTGCTAGCACCAACGCGACCTCGATAATGGTAAACCCTCTTTGCTTATTCTTTGTCATAAACTCTACCCAACCCTTTCATTAGTTGTTATTATTGACTTCACCATTCTAGCGCAAGAATTTAGAAAACACAAGCGTTTTTGGACGAGTTTTCCACAGGTGTTGATGGATTGCTTCGTCATTGCGAGGAGTTGAGTAATGGCATATAAAACAAAGGAGGATCCGGGCTGTGTTATCCAACACTGCTCGGATCCTCTACCTATTCATTTTAGCATACTATTTTCCAAAGTCAATGACTTTTTTGGTTTTAGTGATAAGAACCAGTCTTTTAACGGCTTTAGCCATATCATATTGTCTCCGCAATTCACGGATAATTTTTGTGATGTGAATTTTAGAACGACGTGCATCAAATACAATGTTTGATGATTGTTTTAGCGCTCTGTGAAACTGGTGTTGGATATTGCGCTTGCCGCTACCAGTCGGACTTTTAATCTCCCAGGCTATGTTGTTAATTATCACATCCGCCGTTTTGGTATTGCTTCGCCTGATAAATTCTATATCGCACTTGAAATGCTCTGCTAGAATTGCGGCAGCGGAGATCTCGAACCGCTCAGGATGTGGACTCATGTTGGATGGAATGATTACTTGATATTTTGGCATAAACACAATTGTATCACGACCTGGTGTTTTAGCATATTTCAGATTTGCGTAGAAGACAGTCTTCTACGCAGTGGATTGCTTCGTCGTTTCACTCCTCGCAATGACAGAAAGAGACCCTCGCGGTGACGGGGAGATTGACTCCGCGCGGGGTCTATGTTTCGCCCGAGAGGCTATAAATCGGCATCAGAACCGCTATGACGATGAAACCGATCATGCCGGCCATGACCACCATGAGGATGGGCTCGATAGTGGTGGAAATGGCTTTGATGGCGTTGTCGACCTCTTTTTCGTAGTAGTCGGCGACTTTGCCGAGCATGGCGTCGATGCCGCCGGATTGTTCGCCAATTTTGGTCATTTGTGGGACGAATTTCAGGATGTATTCTTCGCCCGACAGCGCCTCGGACAGGGGTTTGCCGTTTTTGACCTTTTGGGTGGCGCGCAGGATTTCTTCCTTGACAACAGCGTTGTTGACAGCATCGGAACAAATTTTGAGCGTTTCGAGTAGCGGCACGCCGGACGCTAATAGCGTTTCGGCCGTACGCGAGAATCGCGCCATGTAAAGTTTACGAAATAGCGGGCTAAACATGGGCATATTCAGTTTGATCGAATCCCAAGTTTTGCGGCCGCTCTCGGTGTCAATCCAACGTTTGAGCAGAATAATCGAACCGATCAGAACCGCCAGCACCAGATACCAAAATGTCATAAAGAAATTAGCGAGAGCCACGAGAATTTTGGTCGTGCCGGGGAGTTCTTTGTTCATATCGTTATAGAGGATCTCGACTTGGGGCACCAAAGTGATCAACATGAAGCCAACCACAAAAATGATCACCGCCAGAACGATAGCCGGATAAACCATAGCACCTCTAATTTTGCTCAGCATATCAGCATCGTGTTCCTGTTGGTTGGCCAGGCGCTCGAGCGATTTGTCGAGCGTACCAGAAGTCTCGCCAGCGCGCACCAGAGCGATGAAGACTTGGTTGAAAACTTTGGGATATTTTGAAAAAGCATCAGCCAGCGACATACCGCCGTTGATGTCACCAATCACACCACCGACGATCTGTTTTAGGGCTTTGTTGGAAGTCTGTTCCTCGACCGTGTTGAGCGATTGTGCGAGCGGCAAACCGGCGTTGATCATGGTAGCCAATTGGCGCGTAAAGATAACGCGATCCTTGGTCGAAACGCGCGAACCGAAAGCTTTGAGGCCGCCCTCTTTGTCGGCCGCAGTAATTTTGGTCGGCACAATATGTTGAGCCATCAGGAGTTTGGCAGCGGCGTTTTCGGAGTCGGCTTGGATGACGCCTTTGACTATTTTGTTGGTAGCGGTATCGCGCGCTGTGTAATTGAACGTCAGCATGATCTAACCCCGCATCATCCTCTCAAATTCCGACAGATCGACGGCGAAGTTTTTGGCTTCGTCGTAGGTGATTTGTCCTGATTGCACCAATTGCACCAAGGTGCGATCCATTGATTGCATGCCTTCTTGGGAGCTAGTTTGGATGACCGAATCGAGTTGATGCGTTTTGCCCTCGCGGATAATATTTCGCACCGCCGAGTTAGCGATCAGGATTTCAGCCGCCGCAATACGTCCGCCACCAATCGCCGGCACTAAGCGTTGCGAACAAATGGCCATCAGGATGTTGGCTAGTTGGGCTTTGATTTGGGGTTGTTGGTGCGGCGGAAAGACGTTGACTATGCGGTCGATCGATTGAGCGGCCGAGTTAGTGTGCAGCGTCGCAAAAACCAAGTGTCCGGTTTCGGCAATGGTGATAGCGGCCGAAATCGTCTCGAGGTCACGCATCTCGCCGATCAGGACGACGTCGGGGTCTTCGCGTAGAGCGCTGCGCAGGGCGGCGTTGAACGAATAGGTATCATAGTGAACCTCGCGCTGGACGATGACGCTTTTTCGCGATTTGTGAGTGAATTCGATCGGATCCTCGATGGTGATGATGTGGACGGATCTTTCTGAGTTGATTTTGTCCACTAGCGCTGCTAGTGTGGTCGATTTGCCCGAACCGGTCGGTCCCGTCACTAGCACCAAACCGCGCGGGTAGTCGGCGAACTTTTCAACGATATTCGGTAAACCGAGCTCAGCAATCGACAGCATTTCATTAGGAATAAGACGCAGCGCCGCCGCCAAATTACCGCGTTCATGAAAGGCGTTAACCCGAAATCGCCCCAAATCACCAAAGGCAAAAGAAAAGTCGAATTCTTTGTCCTTGATTAAAATTTGTTGTTGATCCTGATCAAGGATGGCGAAAATCAGTTTCTCCACCATTTCGGCGTTCAAAACCGGCGTGTTAGCAATCGGGCCGAGCGCGCCGTCAATCCGCAGCATCGGCGGCAGGCCGACCTGTAGGTGCAAGTCCGAGGCTCGTTGATTGACAACTTCCTGTAAAAGAACCTCGATGCGCATGTTATCCATTGTCCCTCCCCTTTGCTAAAAATTTTATCATAAGCGTCATCCGAATGCAACCTAAGCCATGTTAGAAGCCACTCTGTTAACCTCCTCGAGCGTCGTTTGGCCACTCAGGGCTTTCAGGTAGCCGTCGACGTGCATCGGCACCATGCCTTGAGCGATCGCCACGCGTTGAATCTGGCTCGATGTGGCGTGTTTGATGATCAGTTGTTGGATTTCTTCGGTGATGTCCATGACTTCGTAGAGCCCCATCCGACCTTTGTAGCCGCCCGGCGCGTTGGCCGATTCTTTGCCTTTGACCAGAGTATAGGACGGCGCGTCAGCTAGCGGCAGGCTATCGTAGCCTAGATCGGCCGAGACGCTAGCGACTTCGGCGGCGCTCTTGGGCAACAGATAGCCAGCGATTTCTTTGATCGATTCTGTTTCGAGTTCGTTGCTCTGGTAAGTATCGCGCTCGGTGGCCACGCGCCGCACTAGGCGCTGACCGATCACGGTGTTGACGGTCGAGGCGATCAAGAACGGTTCGATCCCCATATCGAGCAAGCGCGGCAAAATGCCGGCGGCCGAATTAGTGTGCAGCGTCGAAAACACCAGGTGCCCGGTTAGGGCGGCCTGTACCGCCAGGTTAGCCGTCTCGCCATCGCGAATCTCCCCGACCAAGACGACGTCCGGATCTTGACGCAAAATCGAGCGCAGCCCGCTAGCAAAAGTCAACCCGACGGCCGTGTTGACTTGGATTTGGTTGACGCCGGGCATTTTGTATTCGACCGGATCCTCGAGCGTGACAATGTTGATTTCGTCACTGAAAATTTCCTGAACCAGAGCATACAGCGAGGTCGATTTGCCCGAACCGGTCGGCCCCGAAGTCAAAACCATGCCGTTGGGACGTTTGACGCCCTGGCGAATTAGACGGAGCGCTCGGCCGGCGTAGCCCATTTCCTCGAGTTTGAAACTCGAACCGGATTTATCGAGCAGACGAATGACCACCTGTTCGCCCCAAACCACCGGCGAAATCGCAATACGCAGGTCGACTTCTTTGTCGCCGACCATGACCGTGAATTGGCCGTCTTGGGGTTTTCGATGTTCGTCGATTTTGAGATTAGACAGGATTTTGATGCGCGAAATTAGCGCCGGCTCGGTCGATTTCGGCAGCGACATGACTTCCCTTAGTACGCCGTCGATGCGACAGCGAATTTTGAGACGATCTTCCAGAGGCTCGACGTGAATGTCGGAAGCTCGCGCCCGTTGAGCGTACTCGAGGAGCTGGCTCAAAATTTTGCTAATGGGCGAATCTTGGACTATGGTTTTGATGCCGGTGTCGATTTTGGGTTTGCCGTCAGCCGTCTCGGCGCCTTCCTCGCCGCCGCTCAGTTCGTCGATTTTATCAACGTCGAGATGGTACTGAGCCAGGACGTTGTTGATGCCGGCTTCGGAGGCCATGTAGACTTTGATAGGGCGGCCGATAGCATTGGACAGAAAGTCCGTCGATTGAACGTTGCTCGCGTCCAAAACCGCCACGGCCAAGCGTTTGGCACCGCTGTCGTTAGTTTCGCCGAGTGGCACCGCCATGAAACGTTGCGCCACGTCGACCGGCAGCAAGGATAGGACTTTGTTGTCGATGATGGCCTTTGATAAATTAACGTACGGCATGCCAGAAGCCATGGCGATGGCCTCGGTTAATTGCTCCTCGGTGATAGAACCGTGTTCTATCATGTAGGCGAACAGAGGTTGTCCGGCCTGTTTAGATTCGTCGTCCAGAGCATGCAATTGTTCCAAACGAATCACGCCGGTCTCGACCAAGTGCTCCTCGACCTTTTTTTGGATTTCCTCGGTCAGGACAGCCATGGTTTACTCTCCTGTAATCGACGTGAATGATGAGTTAATTGCGCATGCGTTAAAGGCCAAATTGATGGCTTGTCGTCCTTCGCCAGCATCCGCAGTACCGCCGTTCTCATCGCCGTTAGGCTCATTAGCATTATTTTCGTTCTGGGTATTTTCTCCGTTTTCGGGCGCATTGCCGGTATCAACGTCGTCGCCGGCTCCGCGCGGGCACCAACTCGGTCGATCGGCGTCATATAATAGTACATTGTTGACCGGTGTATCGATGCTGGCTGTGATGTCTGGAGCGGTTTTGACTTTTTCGTCCTCGGGCTCGGGCAGGACGCTGCCGATCACGAAATAGCTAATCACGCCGACCACGGCGACTATTAGAATGATCAAGGCCCAGTCGGATTTTTTCATGGCGTCGCCTCCCCCGTGGCAGTTTCTGCTTCCTTGACCGGAATGGTTTTTTCGCTAGTCAGCCAGGCCGCTTTGGGCACAAAATAAGTCACCGCGGAAATTTTCGCGCTGCCCCTCTCTATTTCAACAGCCTGCACAGTGACGGGATTCAAAGAATATTCTATCGATAGCAAGGCTTTTTGGATATCATCGCTAGTAGCACCCTCGAGTTCAAACCTAACCGTCATTAGAATCGGTTGTGGATTCACCGTGCCGGCCGGACCGACGACGGCGCCGGCATCACCGGCAGTTTCCGGCATCGTGGCGCAGGTGCCGCTATCTAGCGCGGCTGAGACGTTTTTGACCGTCGCCCCCATGCCTGATTTTTTGAAAATAATGTTGGTAAAAGAATACTCGACGGCCATGGAATCGCACGACGATGGCAGCACGTCAAAGACCACTTCCCACTTTTCCAAGCCCGGAACCATCTCGCTAATCGACATGATGTTTTTGTTGGCGCTGAGGGCTTCGACCTCTTGGCGCAGTTTGGGAATGTTATCGAGGCTAACCTTGAGGCTAGCGTTGGTGGCGTCCCATTCCGAGATGACTTTCCATTGATAAGAAATGTGCTGCCAAAAGCTAAGCGCCAACATAACGCAAACCGTAACGATGGCCGCCGCACCGGCCACATAAATCATGACTTGTTTGTTGGTGCTCAGGATTTGCTGTCTTTTCCTGACGCCGGTGGATTGTTGTTCGTTGCTACTACTCATGGCTATTCATTCTCCTCGGTATTTCTTGGGATGGTGGGCTCGCCTTGGCAGCCCTCGCCAATCACACCATAAGTCGAGCTCCAAACCGTACAGAAATCAATCTCGACGGCTTGTATGCGATACTTCGTTTGGAAAACTATCGGGTTGAATATTAGGGTGGCTTTGAATGGCCATTTGCCGGTGGTATCGTCGCGTTGGCCGCCCTCGAAGTCAACGGTCGGCACCATCAATGGGAACAATTTCTGATCAGTTCTAGTGTTGCCCTCGACCACTCCACCCGAACCATCGGCCGAGAATTCGGAATATTTCACCATGGCGTAGTACAAGCGATTTCGAAGCATCAGACGCACATCCAACGAATCGACCTGGCCGGACAGCTCCATAGTCACCACACCGCTATCGGCCGCTATTTTGATTTCTTGCCAATCGCCCCAGTGCAACCCGGTGATCGGCGTGGTGCGACCAAAAATCACGTCGAGATAGTCAAACACCCTGGATAGCTGCGGTTGGCCTTCTTTGATGGAGTTGATTTGACCTAGGTTGTTCTGAACCGATAAGTAGTCGTTGAGCGGTTGGCTGCTGAGTTTTTCCCTTTCGATTTTGGCGATGTTTTGGTTAACCTCGTTTATAACGCTATTTTTTTTGATGGCCATTCCTCCCCGAAATATGCCCATCAAGACCACTATCACGATGGCGCCCGCGCTAACGAAAAAGCAAATCGTCATGACTAGGTTGCGCATGCGTTTAGCGTGCAGGAGTTCTTTCTTGACATCGGGCAATAGGTTCAATTGGAGCATCAGATACCTGACCTCTCAGCCAAACCGACCACCACCGCCAGCTGCGACGAGATCGGCGCGATTTTGGCTTTTTCGGACTCGGGAACATCGACGTGTTGCCACGGTGTGGCGACTTGGCTAGGCACGCTGGTGCGTTGGCTAATCGTGTCGACTAGGCCGGGCAAAATAGCGGCGTAACCACTGGCCAAGATAGCGCCAACTCCCACACCGGCGTATTTGGTGCTAAAGAATTTCAGGGATTTCTGGATCTCGGCCACCAACTGTTCTAGCGTTGAATTAACCGCCCGGATCAGTTGCCCCTCCAAGCGATCCGGCTGAACGCCGAATTTGAGCAGCAGCTGTCCAGCCTGTTGTTCCTCGATATTCAAGTTCTGTTTGGCCATCTTGACCATAGTTTGGAATCCGACCGGGATGGAGCGAATCAAGCGCGGCGCCGTGCCCAATGTCATCACTAGATCGGTGGCATTATCGCCAACATCTATGATCAGTCGTCCGTCCTGGATGCCGTCCGGCAACAGCGATCTCGTCAACGCCAGCGAGTCCGGCTCAATCGCAATAACATCGAGCCCCAAACCTTCCAAAAGATCCAACCGCGCCTCGGTAAAAGTATTCTGGACACTGGCGATGAGGACTTCTGTTTTTTGGTTATCGTTTGGTGACACGCCGATAACTGCCCAATCGATCTTGGACTCGTCGGCTTTCATCGGAGTGTAATTTTCGGCCTGGTATTTGATAGTGGCGTTGAGTTCGGTTTTGTTGGCCACATTAGGAATCTCCACAACAGCCGCGAATGTTTTTTGCGACGGGATGCCGATGGCGACGTCTTTGGTGTGAATGCCGGCCTGGGAGATGACGCTGCTGATGGCTTCGCCGAGGAGTCGCTGATCCTTTTCGGCCGTCGATTCGCTCAATCGAATATCGATTGGCTGTACGCCGTAATGCTGCAGTTTCCAACCGTGACCACTGTGCGCGAGCTCCACTACCCTGATTGCCGTCGTCCCAATATCTAGAGCAAAAAAGTTGCCCACCACTTTGTTCATTTTCATGTTCTAGATTATAGCATAGGCGTTTTGGGGCGGTCAAGGCTTTTTATGGTACAATCATATTATGAGTTCTCTCTCGATTGGCTTGGTCGGACTGCCCAATGTCGGTAAATCCACGCTGTTTAACGCCCTGACCGATGCGTCGGTGTTGGCAGCCAATTATCCTTTTGCCACCATCGAGCCGAACACCGGTGTCGTGCCGGTGCCGGACGAGCGTTTGGACGTCTTGTCTCGGATTTACAAGACAGACAAAATCATCCCCGCCACCGTGGAATTTGTTGATGTGGCTGGGCTAGTCGCCGGCGCATCGAGGGGTGAAGGTCTCGGCAACAAATTCTTGGCCAATATCCGTGGGTGCGATGCGATTTGCCACATCGTGCGAGCTTTCGAAGACAGCCAAGTCCAGCGCGCCGGCGGCCGTAGCGATATTTCTCCGCTGGACGACATCGAAGTAATCAACACCGAGCTAATGTTGGCCGACATCGCGACCATCGAAAATCACCTACCGAAAGTATTAAAGGCCGCCAAGAGCAACCCCGCCCTGCGCGCCACGGCCGATTATTTGAAATTTGTCCAAGATTCCCTCCTTGCAGGAACGGTTCCTGCAAAGTGGGACGACGAGAAACTCCATGGCCTCGACCTCTTGACCGCCAAACCGGTGATCTACGTTTTCAATGTCGATGAGGCTGTCATTGCGAGCAAAGCGAAGCAATCCAGTCTGCTGTCCGAATCTGGATTATCACGGTTGGTTAGCGCGGAACCAAAACTTGCCGCCCCCTCCCAAAACCATTTTTCCTCATCCCGTAATACGTCAAGTGATCCGCGCGGTGCGACATCTCCATGTCCTGCGGACGGAGACTCTGTCGCTCCGGCGTCTCCATTGACGCATTTTCGTGAAGAGGATTCAGAAAAAGGTTTTGGTCGGGTGGCTGGAATGGTGCCAGCAATGGGCGCGGAGCCTGCCTCCCGCGACTCCAATTCCGAAGACTGGACACCTTCGCAATCAAAAACGTCTATTCCTGACGACGCCGACAGGTTCGTCTCGTTTAGAGACGGTTCTGCCGGACGTCCAGCGTATGACGTTTTTGAAAGCGATGGGTCTGAGGAATTGGGGTTGGGGGAGGTAGAGGCGAGTTTTGGGGCGGGAGCAGATCAGTCAAACGTCGTCTTCATTTGCGCCAAATTGGAGAGCGAGCTGCGCGAATTGACTGAGGTCGAGGCCCAAGAATTATTGGCCGATTACGGCGTCAGAGAATCCGGCCTGTTACAGCTCGCCCGCGCCGCCTACGACACGCTCGGCCTGCAATCATTTTTGACCGCCGGCGAAAAGGAAGTCCGCGCCTGGACGATCCGCCGCGGCGCTACCGCACCCCAGGCCGCCGGCGTCATCCACACCGATTTCGAACGCGGCTTCATCGCCGCCCAGGTCGTCTCTTACCGCGACCTCGTGACGGCCGGCTCCGAATCCGCCGCTCGTGCCGCCGGCAAGATTCGCACCGAAGGCAAAACGTACGTTATGCAGCCGGACGACGTGGTGGAATTTCGCTTTAATGTTTGATTGCTAACGATTTTCGCGAGGTTTATTTTTCACAGCGGGCTTTTTCTTTTTGCTATATTTCTCAACAGTCTCAAAAAAGTTTTTGCGGACACTTTTAGTTACCCTGCCAATAATCAGCATCATGGTTATAAAACCTATAAGAACTAAGGCCACGAACAACAGAAAGGCTACATTCGCACCAAGTCTCTCCCCATAGATATCCATCAAATATTCTCGCAGCCAAAAAAGAGGTATGCCACCAATCAAGTAGGTAATAGAATAGCCTACAAGCAGAGCCCATTGGGGATAAAATCTCACACTGTGTTTGTGGTCGTTCATTTTGATGCTAACACTATAGTCTAACCAGAGACCGCGTTGTTTTATCTTTACGTTCGTCAAAGCAGCGCGATCGAATACTACCGCATCATTATCCGCCAAAACCAATTCGCCTCGTTTTGTGATACCAATTATACCTCTGGTAACATGGCAAACCCACCACCAATGGATATCTACTTTCTCTACAGCGAAAGGCAACTTCTCCTGTTTCATGCATTCTCCTTCTTTTCCATTTTAGCACATTTTAATACATAAAACCGTTCTTGGTTGCCGTGCGTGCCGGGGATTTCGCTGTCGGCTTTGGCGAGGATGAGGAAGTATTTTTTGACCCAAGCTTCAAAGTCGCGCAGGATCCGGCGGCGTTCGGTGTCGTTTTTGACCACGCCGGCATTTTTGACTCGCGCGCCGGTTTCGAATTGCGGTTTGACCATGGCCACGACCGCGGTTTTCGGCGTGGCCAAATATTGTGCGACATGTGGCAAAATCTCGCGAAGTGATATGAAACTCACATCGATGAGGATAATGTCGGGTTTATGTTCAAGTCGAAACTTGCGAATGTCGGTTTTTTCGTGCAGCTCGATGCGCGAATCGCCGCGCAGTTTCGGATGCAATTGATCCGTGCCGACATCGACGGCAATGACTTTCTTGGCGCCGCGACTCAGCGCAAACTCAGTAAATCCGCCTGTTGACGAACCAACATCCAAAACAATTTTGTCGGCAAAATCTAACTGCAACTTGTCCGCGACAGATTTCAATTTTAGCGCCGCCCGCGACACAAACTGTTCGTCCTGATCCAATTCGATCCGCGCGTCGTTGGTCACGAAAAACCCCGGTTTCGTGATGACGCGACCACCAACCCTAACCCGCCCCAGGCGAATATAATTCTCGGCTTGCGACCGCGTCGCCACCAAGCCACGCCGCACCAATTCTTGATCGAGGCGAGTCTTTCCTGGATTGCTTCGTCCTGCTCGCAATGACACGTCTACTCCTTGGCTCGCTCGACGTAGCTGCCGTCGCGCGTGTCGATTTTCAATACGTCGCCGATCCGCACAAAAGCCGGGACTTTGACGACGATGCCGGTTTCGAGTTTGGCGTCCTTTTGCACGCTCGAAGTCGTGTCGCCCTTGACGACGCTTTCGGTGTATTCGACCGAGAGCGGCACGGTCGTCGGCAGATCGACATTGATGACTCGCCCGTCAAAGGATTGGAGCTGGACTTCCGCGCCCTCACGGACGAATTTCGGCACGTCTTCGGCCGCGGCGATCGGTAGCTCAAATTGCTCAAAACTCGTCGGATTCATGAAAAAAACAGAGGTGCCGTCTGAGTACAAAAATTGTACAGTTTGGTTAGTCACCTCGGCCGCTTCGATTTTTTCTTGGCCTTTGAAAGTTTTCGGCAAAACCGCACCCGTGATCAAATTTTTGATCCGCACGTTGACGATCGAGCCACCTCGACCCATGACTTTTTGGGAATATTCGACGACGCGAAAAGGCTGGCCGTCGATGGCGATGAGCGTGCCTTTTTTTAGGTCAGTTGGTTGATACATGGTTATCTCCTAGCCCGCCACAAATGGTAGTAACGCTAGATGTCGGGCGCGTTTGATGGCCACCGCTAATTGACGTTGGCTCTTGGCGCTCAAACCGGTGCGAGCGCGGGCGTCGATTTGGCCGTAGCTATCGACGTAGCGACGCAAAGTATTGACGTCCTTGTAGTCAAAATAGCGCGGTGAAATTTTCTTGGTTTTCTTTATCATAATTAAAATTCTCCTTGGTTAATAATTTACTTGGATTGCTTCGCCCTGCTCGCAATGACGGGCGACACGCTAGAACGGTATATCCGACAAATCGATCGGCTCGTCGCTAACATTGTCAACCGGCGCCTCGTCGATGACTTCGGACTTTTTGGATTTAGAAGAAGTCGTCCCGGTGGCGTTCGAACCGCCGCGACCGTCGCTGATGAACGAGAATTCTTCGACGATAACATCGATGGTCGAGCGCTTTTTGCCGGTGTCTTTGTCGTCCCAACTGCGCTGTTGGAGGCGACCCGAAACGAGCAGTTGGCGGCCTTTGCTGACGTACTTGGCGATGGTTTCGCCGCGCGCGCCCCAGGCGGTACAGTTAATGAACGACGTTTCTTCTTGGCGCTCACCGTTAGCGTCGTTCCAGGTGCGATTGATCGCCAGGCTAAAACTCGTCACGCTCTGCCCCGACGGCGTGGTGCGCGTCTCCGGATCGGCCGTCAAATTACCGAGCAAGATTACTTTACAAAATGCCATATATCCCCCTTATTCCTCATTATTTTCCGTAGTTTCAGTTTCGTCGCTCTCCGAACCTAGCGATTTTTCCTCCGCCAAGACAGCCTTGACTTTCGGATCGACTTTGGTCAAAAGATAGCGTATCACATCGCTCGTGATGTTGAGCGTGCTGCTGATTTTGCTCGGCGCAGTCGGCGGTAAATCGAGCGTGTAAATCCGATAAATCGCGTGGGTTTCGCCGGCGATTTTATAGGCCAACTCTTTCCTGCCCCAATCTTCCTCCGCGGTGATTTTGCCCTCCGCGTCCGTCACGATTTTGGCCACGTTTTTTAACGGCGCGTCCAATTTCGCCTCGAGCTCAGGCCGAAACAGCACGACCAACTCGTATTCACTTAAATTAACATCTTTTGGCACTTAGACCTCCTTTGGATTATACCCAAGACCATGTGTGCCATAAGCCTTGGGAGGTTAACTTTGCTTCGCCATTGTAACAGATTAAGAAGTCTACCGCAAGGCCTTTCACAACCTCGCCGGCAATTGTCTGAGGTCGGTCATTGTCCAGTTGTTGGCGCTCGATTGGGACAAGGCGTACGGTGTCAAATAGAGGTTGGGCGTGTAATTGAAGATCTCGGAAGGAATA
>WQXA01000026.1 GCA_009785095.1 Candidatus Saccharimonadota bacterium
CCAGATCGAACAGTTTTCCGAAAAAATTCAAAACGAGCTGATCGACTCGCGAGAATTTCGGCCGGAATTCCTAAACCGCTTTGATGAGATCGTGGTCTTTCGCCCGCTAACCAAGGAAGAATTATTACAAGTAGTCGACCTGATTTTGGCGGGCGTGAATCGAAATCTCGAGGTGCAAAAAGTCAGCGTGACGGTCGACGCGGACGTTAAAATGGCTCTGGTCGAGGCCGGCTACGATCCGCGCCTGGGCGCCCGACCGATGCGGCGCGTCATGCAACGAACCATCGAAAACATCGTGGCCGAGAAAATGCTAAGCGGGGAATTGGTGGCCGGCAGCGGCCTCAGGGTCACTTTGGCGGACATCGAAGCCAGCGGCGAGCTAAACAGCGACCAAACCTAAGCCATAGCACTGCAGGAACGGTTCCTACAACTCTTGCGATCTCCGGTCAAACCGCTGCAGGGACGGTTCCTGCAGCGGCTGCAGTCTTTTGTAATTCGTAGTTTATCTATTCTATTGGCACCTTGTATAACCTAAGAGCTTGTTATACAAGGTATCACATTGGTAGTGCGACGCGAAAGTGTTACAATAGACGATGTGCGGGCGTCGTATAGGGGTTAATATCGAAGTTTTCCAAACTTCTGACGCGAGTTCGAGTCTCGCCGCCCGCACCATGCGCCTCAGTAGCTCAGTGGATTAGAGCAGCGGGCTTCTATCCCGCGTGTCGGGGGTTCGATTCCCTCCTGAGGTACCAGGTAAAAATTAACCAAGTTTCAACTTGGTTAATTTTTAGCTCGCGGTTCCAGCGAGCGCGGAATCGAATCCCAGGTTCGGGCGCAGCGTTCCGAAGGAACTGTCCCTCCTGAGGCACCAGGTCTATTTTTATCGAGCTAGATTATTGCTTAACAATTCTAATCTTCGTGAAATTCTTACCGACTAAATCATCTACGCGAATGTTCTCGAAATCAAAGTTGGTTTTCGCTAACTGATTCGGCGACAGGATTGTCATTTTGTAACTACCATCTCCTAGACGCAAAGTGCCAGCGCCAACCCAGAATTTCATGATGGAGTTCCTAGTCGAACCGGTCGCTATGCGTCCATTTCGACCGTCACCACCAACGATAAAATGAATTTTATGTGGCATTTTCATATATGGCCTACGGCCACTAACTGCCATCAAAGCGTGGTGATCAAGTGACACTTTCTCGCGCCAAAGATTATCTTTCGTTTGCTCTGGCGTGGTTTTCACATTTAATTCGATTGTTGCTTTGCGCTGATCCGTCAACCCCGTTTGCTTGCTCGCCAATTCCTTTTTCTGTTTTTCAAAATCCGTCAAAAACTCTTGCTTATTCTTGTACTGGTCTAACACACGGCTAAAGGTAATGCGCAGATTTTGCGGCATATAATTTTCCATAAAAAGGATTAGATCGTTAAAACTTTGCTGGTATTTCGCGGTTTCATTTTCCGGAATGTTGTTAATGATTGGCAAAAAGCAGTCGTCAGAAAAGCAGTCGATATGAGCGCCTGGTGCGTAAATTTCACAAATCGGTTTGAGCCATTTCGCGAAATACATTAGGGCGAATAGCTCCGCCCAATCAACCTCAGGTGCTTCGTCAAGTCGCCATAATTTATAGCCGCCAAATGAAAAAACTAATTCGACGGGTTGGTTTTTGCTGATGCGTTCACGAATAGCTTTTTTGATTTTTTCTTTTTCTTCATCCGAAACGGAATATTTGCGAAATTTATTAGACAGAATTAGACGGGTGATTTCATCTTCTAGTTGTTTCGGGGGGGGGGTAGGCAAATTAATCGGCTGTTTGAGCTCTCTTAGTTTAGATAGAATGAAATCTTGTGCTGTCATGGTTTTCCCTGGAGATGCAGGACAGGCATTACGCTGCCGTTTGTTTTTCTTTCCGAAAAACCGCCTATTCTCGGCCACCGCATCGAGAACATTATATCACTTTCGTTTAGGTTTTTAATCGACTTTTATGATTCGTATTTTTGAGAAGTTTTTGCCGCTGATGCCAAGGTTAATGTTTTGCCATTCAAACTGCGCCGATCCAAGCTGCGTGGGCGACAACGCTAAATCTTTGTACCCCCCCCCATCGGGCTGCAATACCCCGACACTCGCCCAGAATTTCGCAATTGAATATTTGGTGCTGCCAGTCGCGATATGTCCGCTAAACGACCCTGCGCTGGTGTGGATCATTGTCTCGTCCAGCAAGTGTGGTAGGAGCGTTCTGGTCGCAAAGATTGCTTGATGCTCCAGCTCGACTTTCTCGCGCCACTGTGGGTCATCGTCTTGGCCAGGTTTTAACCTGACGTTTAATTCAGTCGCTCTTTTTTGAGCTTCACTCATCTCTGGTAATTTGCCGCCGCTCTTGGCCAGCATTTTGGCTTTGGCTTCATAAAGTTCTTTGTCATATTCGTTTTCGTCGTCGAACATTTCAGAATGACACACATAGCTAAACGTTACTCTGTCTGGCAAGTGTTTCGAAAACCAATTCAATAATTCGCGAAATGTTTTGGTATATTGGCCTGTTTCAGCTCGCGAAAGATTATTGAGCCGCTCCACTGAAGTGTCCTGGGAATAATATTCAAAATTAGCTCCGTATTCATAAACGCTGGCGATTATTTTCATCCAACGCGCGATATAAATTAGGTTAAACAGTTCAGCCCAATCTGGTTCGGGCGCTTCGTCAAAACGCCAAAGTTTATTGCCGCCGAATAGCGGGCCGATTTTAACTGGCTGCTCATTGACAACTGCATGATGGATCGCCCTTTTGCAGATATTTATTGCTTTCGTATCAGCTTTGTATTTGCGGAATTTCTTTGAAAGGACTTTCGCCAAGATTGCTTCTTCGAGTTTGTCTGGCGCAATATCCTGCAATGGCTCGGGCTGCCTGAGGACATCGAGTTTTTTAAGAATATAATCTTGGGCTTTCATAATTTCCTTTGGAGATACGGGACAGGCACTACGCTGCCGTCTGTTTCTCTTCCGAAAAACCGCCTATTCTCGGCCACCGCATCGAGTCAATTATACCACTTCTCCGAGCTTTTGTGTTATGATATTAGTGAAGTAGGTTCGAACGTTTTTGAATGGAACCTCGCCAAAGGTATATGATGAAGCTTATGAAAATTAATCACCTCGATCTCATTATCGCCCTTTATATTTTCGGTGTGGTCGTAGCGGCGGTGATGGGCGTAAAAGTCATGCCGATGGGCGAGCTCGGCAGTCTGCGATTCAACATTTCGGTGGCGATTATTTTGATGCCGCTCATGTTCACGCTGACCGATGCGGTCAATGAAATTTACGGTCGCGAGCGGGCGCGGCAGATGGTTTATCTCGGTGTGATTGTGCAGGTTCTGCTTGTGCTGTTCATTTGGTTTGCGCTGGCTGTGCCGCACTCGGCTCGGTTTGATTTCATGAATGATTCGTACAATCAAGTTTTTGGAATCAGCGTGCGATTCGCGCTGGCGTCGATTTCGGCTTTCACGATTTCGGGTCTGCTCGATGTTTTTATCTTTGCGAAAATCAAGAAAATGACCAAAGGCAAAATGCTCTGGCTGCGCAATAATTTGTCGAATTTTATCAGTATGCTTTTTGACTCGATGATATTCCTGACCATCGCGCATTACGGTACGTTTGCGCAAGGTTTCGGCAATAATGTGGTCTGGTTGATCGGTGTTATCATTCCGTATTGGATCGCAAAATGCATCATGTCGATCGTTAGCACGCCGCTAGTCTACGCCGGTGTGGCGTGGCTCAGGAAAAAGAAAGCGACCAAGGTTGAAAGTTGAGGCCATTAAAACTCGTTTGGTGCGCGCCGGGGAGTTGTCGTTGGAGGATTTGCTGAGCGAAAGTATTGAAAATTTGGCCGAGAATTCCATTGTGGTGATCGCCTCCAAAGTCGTGGCGTTGTGCGAAAACCGCATCGTGTCGCGCGAGAAATTTACCAGGGAAGAATTAATCGAGCGCGAGGCCGAGTGGTATTTAGATCCGGGGTTTTCCGAGCATGGATATTTCTTTAGCATTGTCGGCAGCACCCTGGTTTCTAGTGCTGGCATCGACGAGAGTAATAGCGGGGGCGATTGGATTTTGTGGCCAAAGAATCCTTTTCGATCGGCCAACCAAGCCCGCAAATTCCTTCTTGGAAAGTTCAATGTCAAGAACCTCGGCGTTATCATTACCGACAGTGTCAGCTATCCGCTGCGGCGGGGCACGAAAGGTGAGATGATCGCTTGGAGCGGATTTGGAGCGGTGCGCGACTATGTTGGTAACAAAGATCTATTCGGTCGTGATTTTAAAATGGAAATGTCTGGTATCGGCACGAGTTTAGCCGTAGCGGCCAATGTCGTAATGGGCGAGGGCGCCGAACAAACGCCGCTGGCGTTGATTTCCGATATTGATTTTGTCGAGTTCGCGAAGCACGACGCGACGCCGGAGGAAATCAACGTGGCTTTCGTGCCTTGGGACGACGATCTTTTCATGCCGTTTCTTAAACTAATGCCGTGGCGGAAGGGTAATGGCGACAAAAACTGAGCCCAGGAAAAACACAGAAATTTTCTAAAAATTATACGTAAACAATCTCGACGCCGCCGAGGTTGGCGCTGCCGATTAGCCGCACGGTTGGACTGTCGGGCGAGATTTCGGTGCGACCTTTTTCCTCGACGCCGCCCAAATTGGCATCGAGGCCATTAACGATGCGCCAGGTTCGCGGCACGTATAGCTCGAGCCCGCCGAACGCGCAGTTGATCAACACGGTGGTTTCTTTGCCGGCGGGACGGGCGTTGCTCAGGTAGACTTTGGCGGCGCCGAATTTGCAATCAATCAAAACTTTTTCTAGATTTTTTGATTCGATGTAACGCACTGCTGAACCAAAGTTCGCCCGCACCGCGACTTCGCGTTCGTCGTCCGCACTCGTTTCGCTCGCACCGCCCACTCGCTCGTAACGCGACCAATATTTTCGCATCGAACGATAACTTTTTTTGTGGAACAAAATCGAAAAGGCGATAGTCAAAAGCAGCGCGATGCCAAACAGAGCGCCGACTTCCTGGCCGCTCAAACTCAACCAATTTGTCTGGTAATTGGCGATGGTCACGAGACAAGCCAAAGACACAAACACGCCGAACCAGTTCAATTTGACTAGGCTGGCGATGATGATAGCGAACAGAAAAGTCGCCAAGATCAGCCACCAAATACCGATCGAGAAACTAAAAAATCCGAAAATTTGTGCCGCTACTGCGCCGGCCGCCACCAAGAAAAAGACGCCCCAAAAGACGCGCCAAAAAACATTGTGTTTGCCACAGCCGCCCGCCCAAGCTTCGAATTTGGCCTCGATGTCTCGTTCGATTTTTTCGTCTAGATTCTTTTTGCACGCTTGCCCATCGTGCGCGAATTTTTTATGATTTTCTTTTGCCATAATTTTCTCCTTTCTTTAAAAAATATTGGCGTTAACTCGTTTAATTAGTGATTTATAGAAACTCCGACTTAGCGAAATTTGCTTTAATGAACCACGAAATTGTACCACGCTCGGGCCGGTCAAATTACGGCGAATCGACCAAATTTGCGCCGTGTTTATGATGGCGGATTTGCTACAGCGCGCGAAATTTGGCGGCAAAATTTGCTCCAACTCGTACAATCGCGAACGGATCAAGTAGATATTTTTAGCCGTGTGCGCCCAAGTTTTGCCGTCGACACTTTCAAAGAACAGCACGTTCGCGGCCGGCACAAAATATTCGCGACCGTTGCGCAGCAGGGTTAGTTTCTGCGCCTGGGTTGTCAAAATTGCGGCCTGCAGTTTCGCGACATCATTAGCCCGTCCGGCGATAATGATTTCTGGCTCGGCTAAATTTTCGTCAATGTCAATGCGGATTTTCATTGCAATTTGATCCTGGATTCATTGTAACAGCTAAAGCTGGCGGCTGTCTACTAAAATTCTTTAAGTGGTTAAAAATAACGCTCAAGTGGTAAGATATGCCACGCTATTTTACGAGTAAGCACAAACATTAACATAAAGTTTCATATATTGTCAATAAAATATGATATAATGTCGGCATGAGAAAACAGGTTTTCAATGACCCATTTACACCCGACTTCGACCTAGGCTCAAATGCTGATTATCTAGGTGTTGCACTGAGTAAATTTCTGACGCTAAAAGACAAGCCGCAACAATTCTATGACGCTATCAACAGATTATTTCGCATTCAACAAAGACTGAAAGTTGTCGAAAATGTAGCAAAATTATCTCAACTAAGTCAAGGGTTTGAGCATTTCAAACTTGCAGTAAATTGGCTTAGAAAAGACGTGGCTATTACGACAGGGCATCAGGTTGCGGCACTAAATTCTTATGATGAGATTGATGAGACTAACTCGCAGGCGTTCAATCAATTTGTATCTTGGTTTGAAGAAGCGTACCTTGCTGGCCAAGAAACATATCTTCATGCGGTATTCGCATTTAGTGCTACACAGATTGAAGCAATCGAGATAATTAAAAATCAGGCAAGTAATATAAAAAGTGAAATTACAAAAACTGGAAATGAGAAATTGGATGAAATTATTGCGATGGGCAAGACAGAGAAAAATAAACTGAGTAAATTTGTGGCGCTGGACGAGTGGGCAAAGCACTATGACAAATTATCAAAAAGCACACAGAAAACTTTGTATGGCAAAGTCGTTGATGAAGAAGGTGGTGGCAAAAAAAGTAACCAAAATCAACTCGAGAGATTTATCAATTTTATTAATCCCAAACCGTTATCTAAAAGACTATTTTACTGCTGGCTATTTTTTGCATTGGTGATATGGATCGCTCTATCTCAAGATTGGACTAGTATATGGGACGCACTTTCTACGCGTGACTTTAGGGCTATCGGCAGTGAAGTTTTTAGCCATCTATGGCTTTTTATATTCCCGTCAATCTTTTACTCATTTACAATTAAGAGTTATCGGATCGCCAAAAATCAAATGGCACAAAATCAGCAACGAGCCACTAACGCCAGAGTGTTACAAAACATACTTGAGGCAAAAGAATCAATATCAGATGATAACATGAAGCAAATCGTAGCTTTCGCGTCAGAATCAATGTTTTCAATTAAAAACACTGGCGAGTTGTCAAAAAAAGAAATTGAAACAGGTGGTGCATTCGGCGTAGCAAAGTTGCTATTCAAATAGAAACCTAAACAGATTTTGCTTCGCAAAATCTTAAAAAATAAATCAAAAATCCGCGCGCAGCGCGGAAATTCGGAATTTATTGCAATTCTGGGGCGAACGATGGGGCTCGAACCCACGACCTTCGGGACCACAACCCGACGCTCTAACCAACTGAGCTACGATCGCCACACCGGATAATTATACTAAATCTCTCTAAAAGATTCAATGTTGGCGCCGAGGCTATTGAGGCGTTTATAAAAATCCTCGTAACCGCGATTGATGTTATAAACGTCGCGCAAAATCGACATACCGGGCGCCGCTAGCATGGCGAGCAGTACCACAACGCTCGGCCGCAGTGCCGGCGGGGCGACAATATCGGCCGGCCGCCAATGAGTCGGTCCGGTGATATAAACGCGATGCGGATCAACCAACTCAATGTGAGCGTTCATTTTATTGAGCTCAGTAAAGTAAATCGCTCGATTTTCGTAGCTCCAATCGTGAACCAACGTGCGACCTTTTGCCATGGTGGCGATTAACCCGAGGAACGGCAAGTTGTCCATATTGATCCCAGGAAAAGGCAGAGCGTGAATCTTGTCGCGGGCTGCCTGTAAATCGGATTTCTTTAGCGTGATATCGACCAGGCGCGTTTTGCCATTACGAGAAAAGTATTCCGGACTGAGCTCGAGATTTAGACCCATGTCACGCAGCGTGGCTAGCTCTAATTCTAAGAATTCAATCGGCGCGCGCTGCACGGTGATTTCTGAGTTAGTCATAATCCCGGCCGTTAGAAAACTCATAGCCTCGATGGGATCCTCGCTAACAAAATACTCGACGTTTTTGTTGATTTCCTTGACCCCGCGAATTTTCAGGATCGTGGTGCCGATACCTTCGATCTTGACGCCTAGTTTCAGCAGGAAAAAGCAAACGTCCTGCACCATGTAGTTGGGACTAGCGTTCCTGATGATTGTCTCGCCATCGTTCAAGGCCGCCGCCATGACGACATTCTCGGTCGTGGTATCACCGCGCTCGGTCAGGACAATAGTCGATTTCGGTTGACGCGGTTTGACGTTGATTTGGTAATAATCGGTGTTACAGGTCGCGTCGACGCTCATGCCGAATTGGCTGAGGCCAACCAAGTGCGGCTCGACGGTGCGCTTGCCGATGTTGCAACCGCCCGAGAACGGCAGACGAAATTCCCGGTATTGATGCAAGAGCGGCCCCAGAAACATCAGGATGGTTCGGGTTCGCTTGGCGGCTGCGACATCCATTTTGTCCAAGTGCAATCGCTTGGGCGGGTCAATCTCGAGGTCATTATCGACGTTCAACCAACGACAACGCACACCGATCGACTCAAAGACTTCCAAAATGCGGTTGACTTCCTCGATGCGAGCCACGTGACGCAGCGTGGTTTTGCCCTTGTTCATCATAGAAGCGCAGAGCAGCCCGAGCGACGAATTCTTGCTTGTCTTGGTTTCGATATGGCCGCTCAATTTGTTGCCGCCTTGAATGCGCAGGTTCAATTTGCTCTCGTCATTGACCGACAAAATCTCGGCGTTCAAAGCATCAGAAATACGAGCGATTATTTCAAGGCTGATATTTTGCGTGCCTTTTTCGACGCGATTGATGGCCGGTTGACTGGTGCCTAATTTCTCGGCTAAATCGGCCTGAGTTAGA
The DNA here is from genome assembly GCA_009785095.1 of Candidatus Saccharimonadota bacterium. GTDB lineage: Bacteria > Patescibacteriota > Saccharimonadia > Saccharimonadales > Saccharimonadaceae > WQXA01. The sequence goes on from WQXA01000026.1 coordinate 8,823, forward strand.
CCGTGACTAGAGCGGAGTTCGGCAATTAGGCGGCCGATTTTTTTGCGATATTGTTCTGGTTGCATAGTGCTAAGATTATATCACGTGTGATATATACGAAGCAAGCTTTTGGTAAATTCATGCTCCAATGCTACACTAGAAAGGTAATCTATGCGGAGGAGAAATATGTTCGATGAAAATATTTTTGAGCTCATAAAAAGCGAAACCGAGCGTCAGCGGGACGGCCTGGAGCTGATTCCGAGTGAGAACTATGTTTCGCGCCAAGTGCTCGAGGCTATGGGCTCGGTGCTGACGAATAAATATAGCGAAGGCTATCCGAGTTTCGCCGATCTCGACGGTGATGAGTCGGCCATTGTGGCGGAAATCCTGCCTAACTATCGCTATTATGGTGGACAGGAAAACACCGATCGCGTCGAGCGATTGGCCATTGCCCGGGCGCGGAAATTATTCGGCGCCGACCACGCCAACGTCCAGCCGCACAGCGGTGCACAGGCCAACACGGCGGTTTACAATGCGTGGTTGAAGCCGGGCGACACGGTGCTCGGCATGGATCTCGGTCACGGTGGGCATTTGACGCACGGGGCGCCGGTGACGCAAAGTGCTCAAATCTACAATTTTGTTCGTTATGGCATCGATCCGGAAACTGGCGCGTTTGATTACGATGCAATTGAAAAGTTAGCCAAAAAACACCAGCCGAAAATCCTGTTGGTTGGTTATTCGGCCTATCCGCGGATTCCGGATTTCGCCAAGTTCGCCGCGATTGGTAAGAAAATCCCGGGTTGTCTTTTGATGGCGGATATGGCGCATGTCGCCGGGTTGATCGTCGGCCGCGCACATCCGAATCCGTTCGACCACGGTTTTCATGTTATTACGACGACGACTCATAAAACTTTGCGGGGGCCGCGCGGTGGGTTGATTCTGTCGAAAGGCACGGTTGGCAGTCCCCTGAAAAAACCGGAAAAAACTTTGGAAAACATTCCGACCTTGATCGACCGCAGTGTTTTCCCGGGCACCCAGGGCGGGCCGCTCATGCACGTCATCGCCGCCAAAGCCGTGGCTTTCCATGAAGCGCTCCGACCCGAGTTCAAAAAGTACGCCGCTCAAACCGTGGCCAACGCGGCCGAGCTGGCCAAACAATTGAAAAAACGCGGTTTCAAATTGGTGACCGGCGGCACTGAGAATCATTTGATCCTGGTTGACGTGATGAGTAGTTTCGGCATTCACGGTGGAATTGTCGAGAAAACTCTCGATGAAATCGGCTTGACACTCAATAAAAACGCTATTCCGGATGACGCCGAGCCGCCCTTTAGGCCGTCGGGCATTCGTCTCGGCACGCCGGCCATGACGACGCGCGGTTTGATTGAAAAAGACATGACCCAGATCGCCGACTGGATGCTGGCGGCCATCGAGCAGCGCGACGACGCGGCCAAACTGGCCGAGCTCCGCGCCGAAGTCACCGAGTTTGCGCGGAAATTTCCACTGCCAAGTGATCGATGATATAATATCCATCATGAAAGTTTTCGTTGCCACATCTTATTCCTCGCAGGTCAATTACGAGACCGGCGAAGTCTACCCCGAGTATCGCGAATATTTGGAGAGACAATTTTCAGTGATAGAATCCGCCGGGGGCGAGGTTTTTAGCGCTGTTCGTCACGACGGCTACCGGATAAATGACACCTCGCCAGCCGAGGCGTTCAGGGTGGATTTGGACGAAATTAAAAAATGCGATGTCTTTATCGCATTCCTGAATTCCAAAATCTCGGCGGGAGTTCAAACCGAAATCGGTATCGCACTAACCATGGGCAAGAAGATTTTGCTGGCGCGTCCGGCCGACGTTAAGTCCGAATACTTTAACGACGCCCTAATTCACGCCGGTGTCGCAGAAGGAATCGCGTTGCCGCTGGACGTTAATGAACTAAACGGTAAAATCAATGAACCCATTCATAAATTCTCATTACCAGGAGGTAAGTAAATTGTGGAAAACTTTTCAAGAATAGGCTTGCATTGTGGTTGTGGTTTCGCTATAATGTGTCCGTCTACTCTACTTTATGGAGTGGAAACAAAAAACAATAACAGTGGAATAATACACCACAGAAAGGAAAAGTTTTAATGAAGAAACTTGTTAGAGCTATTGCTGCAGCCGGTACTGTAGCTATGCTCGGCGCGGTGATTTTACCGCTTACAACGTATGCGGCAACTTCGCTTACGAAAGTTCAAGTCTCGGTCGAAACGGAATGTGAGATCGGGGGCGAAGCCGGCAGCGGTGGCGCTCAAACATTGGATATCCCAATGTCAGCGTCGATCGGTTGGTATGGCGTAGCCAACTCGGATGACCTCACGGGTCCTTCGGGTAGTGAAGTGCCTGGCGACAACGTCGAGGTCGTTTGTAACAACGATAGCTGGACGTTGACCGAGCAAATCAACTCTGGTTCAACGATCAACCTGGTTGGTGAAACCAACACCGTCGATGGCTTCACGCCTTACGTTAGTGGAACAAGCGCAACAGCCAGCGATTTCGCGGACAACACTTGGGGCATGAAATATGCTCAGGTATCCGCGGTTACTGGCAACCAGGTATGTACTACTCCTGCGGTTGCACCTTGTGTTGCTGATGCAACTGCTTGGCACGCTGTGCCAGCTAACGGCTCTCCGCGCATCATAGCCAGCGGTATTGCTACGGCTGGTTACGAAGTCAAGCAGACCTTTGGCGCCAAGAGCGATGGTACGACGCCCGCGGATGTTTACTCGTCGGTTATTCTTTATACCTTAACTGGCGTTGACACTCCTTAATCATAAAAGTTGTGTCTCAACTCGGCGGCTTATACCGGAGCCGTCGAAATTGAGTCGCAGGGTGGGCTTGAAAAGACACATCGAGATGTGATATGATGTTGCTAGCGTTAATTTAGTGGAGGAGACATGAAGTACAAAAAATCGTTACTGTTAGTTGGCTTGGCGGTAATTGGCGGCGCGGCATTGGTTGGTGGATCGGTTTCGGCCAGAATCAATGAAAAGATCGAAATAAAGAAAGAAACGATGATAGCCGCTTCGCCGATGTTTAGTGATCGAATGGAGCTAAAACCAGGCAGCGTCACAGAAGGTAAATTCCGGGTTCGCTACCCAGCAAGAGAAACCACGGAAGTCTTCGCCGAAATCAGCCCTTATGAGTCCGGTGGAAGCGGTGATTACGAGAATTACGTTTTTAGCAAGTCATCAATCTACACTAAAATGACCGAATGGGTGACGCTGGATCTAGAAGAATGCTCGATCAACAAAAGAGAAGACGGCCGCATTTACTTTACGATGCGCCAGCAAGAAGAGTGTTTTGTAACCTATAAAATCGCCGTGCCAAAAGACGCCTACGGCGGCAGCCAGCACGTGGCGATCTTTGTCCAAACGGTAGTGTCAAAAGACGGCAATGGTAACAAAAATAATGGAATCAACAATTCCTACCGAATTGCCTATCGGCTCAATAACGACATTGACGGGCCAGGCGCCAAAGCCGAGGGCAGAGTCGTCAGAATAAAAATCCCCGGGCTTTTGTTCGCCCCGCCGGTTTCAGAGTCTATC
>WQXA01000027.1 GCA_009785095.1 Candidatus Saccharimonadota bacterium
ACGCGCCCACGGCGGCGGCTTTGGCTTATAGCCTGGAGAAGTAAAAAGAAGAGAACAGCGCTGTCTTTGTCCTCGGTGGCGGCACCTTTGACATTTCCATTCTGGAACTGGGCGACGGCGTGTTCGAGGTCAAATCGACTCACGGCGACACGCACCTCGGCGGCGAAGATTTTGACAACCAAGTGGTCAATCATTTTCTCGATGTGTTCAAGAGCGACACCGGCATCGACCTCAAAGGCGACAAAGCCGCCATGCAGCGCCTCAAGGACGAAGCCGAAAAAGCCAAAAAAGAGCTCAGCACGACGGCCGAATACGAGATTAATTTGCCGTTCATCACGGCCGATGCCGACGGGCCGAAACATTTCGAGTACAAATTAACCCGCGCCAAGCTCGAGGAATTGGTGGCCGATCTGCTCGATCGTTTGGCCGGCCCGTGCGAGAAGGCACTCAAAGACGCCAAACTAAAAGCCAGTGACATCAACGAAGTCGTGTTGGTCGGCGGTATGACCCGCATGCCAGCGGTCGTCGAGCGCGTCAAGAAAATCTTTGGCAAGGATCCGATGCAGGGCGTCAATCCGGACGAAGTCGTGGCCATCGGCGCCGCCATCCAAGGCAGCGTCTTGGCCGGCGATGTCAAGGATGTTCTACTGCTCGACGTCACGCCGTTGACGCTCGGAATCGAAACCATGGGCGGCGTGCGGACACCGTTGATCGATCGCAACACCACCATCCCGACCAGCAAATCGGAAACTTTCTCGACGGCGGCCGACAACCAACCGCAAGTCGAAATCCACGTCCTCCAGGGCGAGCGCGAAATGGCGAATGACAATAAATCTCTCGGTAAATTCATCCTGGACGGCATCGCGCCGGCGCCGCGCGGTGTACCGCAAATTGAGGTGACTTTTAATCTCGACGCCAACGGCATCCTGAATGTCACGGCCAAGGACAAAGGCACCGACAAAGAGCAATCCATCACTATCCAAAACAGTGGTAATTTGAACAAGGACGACATCGCCAAAGCCCAAGCCGAAGCCGAATCTCATGCCGAGGAAGACAAGAAAAAACGCGAGCTAATCGATGCCCGCAACCAGCTCGAAAATCTCGTCTACCAGGCCAAGAAAATGCCCGACGAATTCAAGGACAAAATTTCCGACGAGGACAAAAAAGCCATCGAAGCGGCGGCCAAAGAGGCGGAAGAAAAATTGAAATCCGACGACCATGAAGAATTGGAGGATGCGCACAAAACTCTGTCCGAGCGCGTCCAGGCCATCGGCGCCAAGCTGTACCAACAGTCCGAACCGACGTCCGGCGAAGGTCAAGAAACCAGCGATTCTGACGACAAACCAAGCGACGAACCAGTCGAAGGCGAAGTGGTCGACGAGAAGAAATAAAAGAAGTGGTTCGTTGGTAACGGCGAACCACACTTTTTGTTTAAGAATCGGGTTACAACACAAGTTGTTTGACATCATAACAAAAAGCTGCTACAATGCAGATCATGAAATTACTTGAAAGAATAAGGCGGCATAAATACGAAAGAAAAATGCGACCTCGTCGCGAAATAGCAATAGCCTTGGCGATAGGGGCAATTAATAGTTTAGCTGGCGATGTGCCGGGACTTACCACGGAAACACCGGAAGTCCGAGAACTTATAGAAAAGATAGGCGCTGGGGAATGCGATAGAACTGCCAGGTCAATTTTTGGTATGCATGAAATAGATCAACAAGATTTGACGAATGGATATCGGCAACCAGACGAGCCTAGCATGGTGCGTAGATACTTTGATCCACGGTCGCAGGCTGAAGCTGAATATGATGCCAATGGCAACTTTACGCGTGTATTTGTAAAAAGAGATGAAATAGGGGGGGGCTTGGAGATTTCTATACTCCATGGCGGGCGGCAGAGATTGTTTTAGGCCGACCGTTGACCTGTTTAGGTCAGTTGATAGTGGATACCGAAGCCGCACGTTTACTTGCCGATGGTCAAGAGGTTGTATATTTCGAGAATGTAAAATTATATCCGATTTCGTCCGAATTGCAATCGGCGCGTGATGGGAATACATCTCTTGATAACGTAGATAGGATACGGTTAAATGCAAACCAGGGTTCCGCTCATAACGTAGCAGAGTTAGCACGTGCAGTTACTGGCTTAACTATCATTAATAAGTCGGATTTGATGGGTGGTAAATCTCGGTTGACTATTACACGAACCGGTACGGATTGGCAGATCACGGAATTAGTTTAGGCATAGAAATTACCCCTCCTCCCGGCTATAAATGATATAATGGTCACCATGGACGACGCTATCTGCGGAAGTATCTCAGCCTACACCGAGATTTCTTGTAGTGGCGAGGGGACTGCCTCGGCGGTAGCTTTGCCCGTGATCCAGATCGGCGTGGTGCTAATAATCATCATCGCCCTGGCGGTCGTCGGGGTTGTTATGAAAAAATATGCCAAAAAAGTCCGAGCTGCGGTCGATGCGCCCATGAGCAAAGCGGTCGAAAAAGTCGAGCAGGACAAACTACTGAATCAGGATTCTTGATTTTTCTTCTTCTTAAATAGCGATTTGATTTTCTTAGCAATCGCGGCGCGTTTCCCAGGATCGCGCAAAATGTGCACAATCGCCGGCGAGATCGATATCAAGACGATCAAAACGATAATCGGCAGTAGGTACATGTCGATTTTTTCGGGATCGATCAATTGGCCGAAAACCTTGAAGGAAAAGAAACCAATTAAGGTAATACCAATCGTCCAGAGGATCGCGCCAACGATGTTAAAGGTGATAAAACGCACATAGTGCATTTTGGAAATGCCGGTCACAATCGGATTAAAAGTGCGAATGATTGGCATGAATTGCGCTAGAATTACCGCTTTGCCGCCGTGTTTTTCGTAAAATTCTTCGGCCGTGCGGAGATATTCTTTCTTAAAAAGGCGACTGTCTTTTTTTCTAAACAGACGTCGGCCGGCATGTTTGCCGATCAAATAGCCGGTCGAATTGCCTGCCACCGCGGCAATAAATAACAGAGCCACGAGCAAATATATATTGACATCGATGACGCCCAAACCAGCCAAAGCGCCAGCCGTGAACAGCATAGAATCGCCCGGCAGGAAAAAGCCAACCATCAGGCCAGTCTCGCTAAAAATTATCAGAGGTACGAGCAAATAAACCAACGGCCCGAGATCATGCAAAAATTGACTTAGTTCGATACCTGGGATCATGTGAACAATTATACCAACGTCGCCGATTTCGTTCAACTTTCATCCTCACTCGACCGAATTTCGCGTCAAACTTTTTCTTTCTAAAATTCAGGAATCACACTCCATGCATTCGTGCTTTCCTGAATTTTAATCAAAGAAAAACTTTCGGAAATCCGGAGAGATCGGAGAAAAGTTGAACTCAATCTGTTTATCTGGTACAATGTGTTGTGAAGAAAAAGGAGATTCGAATGGCTAACAAGACTTTGTTGAGTGTGGAGAAACGTGAAGCGACGGGCAAGCAGGTCGCTAAGTTGCGCCGGGATGATCTAGTACCGGCGGTGATTTACGGTCGTGAGTTCGAGCCGACCAATGTCCAATTTAGCCAAAACGAAGCGCGCCGCGTGGTTCGTGAAGCCGGCACGCATACGCCGGTGGAGCTGTCGCTCGATGGCAAGAAAAGCACCGCGCTCATCAAATCGATTGACTACGCGCCGGCTCGCGCCGACATCACTCACATTAGTTTCCAGGCCGTGCGTGCCGACGAAGTTGTCACGACCGAGGTGCCGCTCGTATTGATTAACGAGGCCGAATCGGCTGCCGCCAAGGCTGGTTTGATCATCCTGCCGACTCTGGAAGAAGTCGAAATCCGCGCCAAAGTTTCGGAGCTTCCTGAGAAAATCGAAATTGACGCCACGAATTTGGCCGTCTCGGAAGACAAATTGACGCTAGCCGACGCCAAATTACCGACCGGTGTCGAAATCGTCGACTACAACCCGGAAATCGTCATCGCTAGCGTTTGGGAACCGGCCGCCCTCGAGGCCAAGAACGCCGCCGCCGACAAAGCCGCCGACGAAGCCCGCGCCAAAGAAGCCGAAGCGGCAGCCACCGAGGAAAGCACTCCAGAAACTCCGGCCGAGACTGCGCCGAGCGAGCCGGGCGAAGGCAACGAAAAACCCGCCGAGAGTGCAGAATAGCTTCGCAAAAACAAATCAATCATCACCGCGGTTTTTGACACTCGCGAGCAATTGCTCGTCGCTCAAAACTTTTTCGGCGAGTTTTAGCTCGATCCACTCGCCGTTGTTCCACGATAAATTTTCATCCCACGGACAAATCATGCGTCGCCAACTAATCGATTCAGAAATCTCGCCCGTTGTCGGATTGCGCCGCGAATACCACAAAATCGCCCCACTCGGCAGGGAATCATAGATATTGATTCCATCGTCAAAATTCATCCTTTCAAGAAGGAAGTTCACGGTCGCCATCACGCCGACGTGTGTGACGGCGATAACTGTTCCATCGGGTACTTCTCGTGCCAAAGTCGCGAACCAACTCTCGAGTCGCGTTCGCACTTGGCCGGATTTGCTTTCGCCGCTCGGTGGCGCCCAATACCAAGGATTTTTGGAAAATCTTTCAAAGGAAGACGGAAAGAGCCGCGCCCGATTTTCGTCCTTCATAACGATTGCAAATTCCGCCCAATCTTGTTCACGCAAGCGATCATCTAAGCGCCACTGGCCGCCGAGTCCAAGCAGAGCCGCCGTTTGTCTGGTGCGATAAAACGGCGAGCAATAGTAGCGATCGAATGGGGAGAGGGCGTTCTGTTTGAGCCACTCGCCAATCGCCCGGGCTTCTTCTGCGCCTTTTTCGGTTAACAGAATTTCAGAGTCGTGAGTGACTCCTAGCGAATTTACGTCGCCGTCGGGCAATTCACCGGCGCGAACTTTGTCGTAGAGCTCATTTGTGGCGCTCTCGCCGTGACGCACGAAAATTAAATCAATTGGTAGGGACATGCAAATATCCTATCATAAATCTAGTCTCCTTGCTCTAGGCCGGTTTGTTTGTTCCACAATTTAGCGTATTTACCACCACGAGCGATGAGATTAGCGTGAGTGTCGTCCTCAATAATCCGGCCGTCGTCGAGCACTATAATCCGATCTAGCTCCGCCACAGTCGACAAGCGGTGAGCAATCACAATTGAGGTTCGTCCTTTCATCAGATGTTGCAAAGCCTGCTGGATCAGTTTTTCACTCTCGGTGTCGAGCGCCGAGGTCGCCTCGTCTAGTACCAAAATCGGCGCGTCCTTTAAAATCGCGCGGGCGATGGCGACGCGCTGTTTCTGGCCACCACTCAATTTAACGCCACGCTCGCCGGTCACAGTATCAAACCCATTCGGCAATTTCTCGATGAATTCCAGAGCGTTAGCTAGCCCGGCGGCTTTGCGGATTTCGTCCAGGCTAGCGTCAGTCTTGCCATAGGAAATATTCTCGGCGATAGTGCGGTGAAACAGCAGCGGCTCTTGCGGCACGTAAGCAATATTCGCTCGCAAAGATTTTTGTGAAACTTGGCGGATGTCCTGACCATCGATTAAAATTTCGCCTTTCTGTACGTCGGCGAATCTGAGGAGCAATTTCGTCAACGTCGTTTTACCGGAACCGCTATGCCCAATTAAACCGACTCTCTGGCCAGCCGGAATCTTTAGATTAAAATCTTTGAAAACCTCATCGTTATCGCGCGCATCGGCATGATGAAACGACACATTTCGAAATTCCACTTGACCATCATGAACTTGCAATTTTGCTGCGCGCGGAGCATCATGTACCAAAATTGGCGCATCAAGAATCGCGGTCATTTCCTGTGCATCGCCAAACACACGATTAAAATCACGCAAGATCCCGTTAAATTGCCATAACTGACCCCAGATGTTTGTCATATAAGCCACCGCCAAATAAAGTGTGCCGATACCAACACCAAGCCACGCATTGCCACCAATCAAGAACACGAAAGTCGCAATCGCCAGGGTCACCAAAATCGCACCGAAACCGATATCGCGCTTGATGATTGCTCGCATCACACTTCGCGAAGCACCAAACCACGCGCTATTACGCCGGCCAAATAGAGTTTTCTCAAACGGCTCGCGGGCGAAACTTTTGACTGTCATAACATTGGTGATTGAGTCGGCTAATTGAGCGGTCATTTTCGATGACGCGGCGGCTTCCTTTTCATTCAAATCTCGCACGCCTTTGAAACTAAACCAAGCAAAAGTCATAAAAGTAAGCACACAAATTCCCAAAATCAGAGCGAACCACGGCAGCAAAAAGCCAAGGATCAGCAGCGCCGCCGTCAGTGCCGTAATCAGCGGAATCACGCGCCAAATCATCGCGTCCAACATCCGCTCATACGCGCCAACGAAGCGTTGAACCTGATTGACTAGCGCGCCACCAAACTTCTCATTGTGAAAATGCATCGATTGTTCGGCTAATTTATCGAAACAGCGCTGTCTGAGGTTAGCCATCGCGACAATTTCGCCTTTCCAACACAGCCACAGCAGCACCCGCCAAAAAATCATTTCCCCTAAGAAAATCGAGCCGATATAGAGAAACAGATACGGCCCAAAAACCGTGAAAACTTGGCCGGACGCTACCGGCGCCTCGGTTAGCCGATTAATCACCGCCGATATTATCCAAGCTGTCGCATAGGAATTCAGAAAAACCGCCGTTGGGATCACAAAAACTAGCGGCAGATTATAACGCCATTGCTGTTTGATCTCCTGCCAATAATAATGCAAAGTCCGACTAGCGGTTACTTTCTTCTCGCTCATGTTAAATATTGTACGCCATTTATGATAGAATGTATATATTATGGGAAAAAGTAATTACGCACTTGTGACGGGTGGCTCGTCCGGCATCGGGCTGGCGTTCGCGCGCGAACTGGCGGCCGAGGGTTGGGATTTGATTTTGGCCAGCCGCGATCAAGATCTGGCCGAGATAGCGAAAAAATTGGGCCACGAATTCGACGTCACGGTCGAAACATTGAGTGTGGATCTAGGCAAAGAAGCCGATATCAAAAAAGTCGAAAAGCGAATAATCGATGCCAAGAAACCGATAGGCGTCCTAGTCAATTCGGCCGGGTTCGTGCTGCGGGATTCGTTGGTGACGGGCAATTTGGAGCGGCAACGGACGGCCTTTAAGGTCATGGCTGAGGCGGTGATGATTCTGTCACAGGCCGCCGCCGGCGTCATGAAAAAACGGGGCGAAGGCATGATCATCAACATCGCTTCGACCGCGGCTTTCTTTTACAACGGCAATTATTCGGCGCTGAAACGCTGGGTGATGGTTTACACCGAGGCTTTGGCGCTAGAACTGCGCGGCACGGGCGTAACGGCCACGGCTGTCTGTCCCGGGAATACCAGGACGAACTTTCACGCCAGCGGCGGCGTCAAACGAAAAGATCTCCCCGATTGGATGTGGTGTCGACCGGAACAGGTCGCCCGTAGTGGCTGGCGCGCCGCCAAAAAATCCCGCCGAGTCCATATCCCGACCGTGAGGTGGCGTTTGCTGGCTTGGACTTGTCGACATTTCCAATGTTTACCACGATCGATGTCGCGAAAATTAGTGTCGGGTCGCACCAAGGAAGTCGAGGGAAGGCGTGACCCAAACTGAAAAACATTCGACTTGGCGCTATCGGTCGCCCTTCATGCGAGTGAGCAAATTCGTCGCTCGGTGGCTTTTTCTAAAACCGGCTCTAACGACCCAATTGAGCCTTCGGGCGCATGGTCGCGATGAATTGAATCAGGTCGATCAAAAGCGAGCCTTTATCGTGGCGTCCAATCACACTTCGCATCTCGACGGGGTTATCGTCATGAAAGAACTACCGTGGCGCTTGGCGCGCAGAATCTCTACCGCGTCGGCGGCGGATTTTTGGTTCAAGAGTCGCCTCCGGTCGCTACCAGTGCGGATTTTGATGAATACTTTTCCGGTGGAGCGCAGCGAAACCAATCGCCACAAAGGCCTGGCCGGCCAATTATTAGAAAACAACATCCCGTTGATGATTATGCCCGAGGGCAGCAGATCGCGGACGGGCGCGATGGGGAAATTCAAACCGGGCGCGGCGGCGCTGGCTATCAAATACGATATCCCAATAATTCCGGCCGCTATCGTCGGCGCGTTCGAAGCTTGGCCGCCCGGGAAGAAAATGTGGAAAGCCGGCCGACCCAAAGTAACAATTAATTTCGGAAAACCACTCTCACCGAAACCTGGCGAAACGGTCGAGCAATTCAATAAACGCTTGCGAAGCGCGGTCGCGAAACTCTATAACCAGAAACGGACATGAACATGAGAAGTTTCGGCACAATAGTCAAATCACACCGAGAGAACAACAAAAGAGCTAGCGTCACCGTTTACATAACGCTCCGAGCCTTGGTTTTGGCTTGCGTGGTGCTCCAAATCATCGCCGGGGAATTCGACCATGCTTTTCTTTGCCTATTTTATTGGGTGCTGCTGATGCTGCCGATACTGGTTCAGGACAAATTCAAAATAGAATTTCCTAACTTGCTAGAAATCGCTATCTACCTGTTTATTTTTTCCGGAACGATTTTGGGCGGGATCTATAATTTCTACGGTAATGTGCCGCATTGGGACACGCTGTTGCATGTTATCAATGGATTTATTTGTGCCGGGATTGGTTTTGCGCTCGTCGATTTGCTCAACAAAAATGGCAAGAAAATCCGCCTGTCGCCGTTTTACACGGTTTTCGTGGCCTTTTGTTTTAGCATGACGGTCGGTGTGCTCTGGGAATTTTATGAATACGGAGCCGATAAAATAACTTTGACAGACATGCAAAAGGACGCGATCGTAAAAACAGTATCAACGGTCGAACTAAATCCGCTCAAAAATAATCGTCCTGTGGTCATAAAAAATATCGCGAAAACGATCATGTACGATCGAAGCGGGAACGAGCTGGCGGTCATCGAGGGCGGATATTTGGACATCGGCCTAAATGACACGATGAAAGATATGATTTTTAACTGCGTCGGCGCGATCAGCTTCTCGATCCTGGGATATTTCTATCTGAAAAATAAAGAAAAGTACAAATTTACTCGAAATTTCATACCGAAACGGGCGGAGAAAACAGTGATGACTCAGAGTAAAATCAAAAAGTAAAACGCTATTGCTTGCAAAAGTGCATAGGGGGGGGGGTATACTCTTCCTGTGTGAGTAGTGCAATAGTTGATGTCAGTAAACCTGCAGGTCCCAAACGGGTATTTCTTGAAGGTTTACCTGGTGCTGGAAAAAGTACGCTGTGCAGAAGGCTGCAAGAGCGAGACGGAGTTAATTATGTGCCAGAAGTTTATGATACTGGTGCTATAGAAATTGCTAAGGACTATATTATACCCTCAACTGCATCCAGCGCTTTAGCGAGGGCGATAGAGTTTGAACGTGGGCGACATGTTGATCATGACGCAGTATTCGACAGATCATTTCTGACTTGGCTAGTGCTGGCTGGAGCTATACATATAGAAGATAGACCAGATGTATTTGAGGAATCTGTAGAAACTATAGGCAAAGCAATTGATGATCGAAGAATTCTTCTCCCGAGCGCAATTGTTTATTTGGAGGCTGACCCCGCGACCTCTTTGGCTAGACAGAGCAGTCGCGGTGCAGGTGCAACATCTGAGCCGGGAATGGAAATTTTTTCAGATATAAAAACCCTACAAAGACTTCGAGTTGCAGATAGGGCAATACTTGACTCGTGCTGCGATATCCCATTATTAGTGATTGACGGTAGGCTGCCGACTGAGGCTGCCGCTGACAGCGTACTTGGTGTCATGAGTACGGAACACGATACCACGGCTAGTAAGATTAACCTCGATTTGTATGCTCAAAAAATGTTTTCTGTTCGCAGACAATGGTAAAATAATTGCGTGAACCAGCAACTTTCCGCCAAACTGAAAACCCTGCCGAATTCGCCCGGCGTTTATTTCCATAAAAACGCTGATGGCGAGATTATTTACGTCGGCAAGGCGGCGGTGCTCAAAAATCGCGTGCGGTCGTACTTTAATCGCGAGCATCCCGATGTCAAAACACGCGCTCTGGTGGCCGAGATCGCCGACGTTGATTGGATTACGACCGAGAGCGAGCTCGATGCACTGTTTCTCGAGAGCGAAATGGTCAAACGCTACATGCCGCGCTATAACATCGATCTGCGCGACGACAAAAGCCGAGTTTTCGTGCGCATAAATATGAAGGACGACGTGCCATTTGTGTCGTTCACGCGCCAACCGGCCGACGATCGGGCGGAATATTACGGGCCGTTTTATAGCAAAATCGCTATCAGGAATGCTCTCAGGATTCTGCGCCGGATATTTCCTTACTTTACCAAAAGTCATTCAACCAAGACAACCAAAAGCCGATTAAACACA
>WQXA01000028.1 GCA_009785095.1 Candidatus Saccharimonadota bacterium
ACGACGAAACCGACGGTGGTGAGCACGAAATCATCGCCGAAGAACTCCAACCCGGCTACCTCCTAGACGGCGCAGTCCTGCGGCCGGCCATGGTGCGCGTCACCCGTGAGTAGCGTTGTGAATATTACGTCTTTACGAGTCAAAATAATTAGCATATACTATATATGGTGTTAAATTAATAAGAGAGGACGGCATATATGGCACGTGGCGGTGAAGATTGTTGCTAAAAGCAACTAGATAATTAGACCAAAATGTCAAAATAAATATCCTCGAGAGGGGCGACTTTTTCGCGGATAAAATTTAAAGAAAGTGAGGAGAAAATGGTTAACGAGGTTGGTTCGACGTCGAAAAAATCGATGGAGGAAAGTACTTGCGGTTGCGTGGTTTGCGAAAAATTTTGCAAACGCTACCGAAAAGTCCACCCGATTTTTGCGTCGATTGTTTTTATAATTGTCATCGCCGCGAGCTTTGGGGCTCTGGCGGTGGTTGCGAAAAGTCAAGCGAATGATATTGCGAATTTAAAAACCCAAGTTTCCGAGTTACAGCTAGCTGCGAAATCTGATGACGTGCGCCAGAATGGTGTCAGCTACGAAGGAAAAGACGGCAAAACGGCGCTAGCGCTTTTGAAGAAAAAGCATGCAGTCGAAACCAAAGAATTCACTGGCATGGGCGAATTTGTGACCGCGATCGATGGTGTCAAGGCCGAGGATGGTAAAAATTTTTGGGCTTTCTATGTTGATGGCGAAATGGCCACAGAGGGTGCGAGTACTTATGAAACTAAAAGTGGCGAGAAAATTGAATGGCGACTCGAAGACATTCAGTAGAGTTGCTACGCTCGACCCACGCCCAAGTGGCGATCGGTGTTTTATTGGTGGCTTTGATTGTGGCAGCACGGTTGCTGCCACATGCCCCCAATTTTACACCGGTAGCGGCGGTCGGTTTGTTGGCGGGCGTGTACTTTCGAAAACCTTGGGCGCCGCTATTGCCGCTCGCGGGTTTACTAATAAGTGACTTTTTCATCGGTGGTTATGGTGTGCGTGGCATGGTGGTGGTTTATGGCTCGTTCGGGCTGACGTTCTTGATCGGCCGGATCATGGCGCGCGGTGGTGTCTTCGCCGGGGAAGGTCGGTTTGGCGCAAAATCGGCGCGCGTCTTGGGCGGTTCGCTGGCTGGCGCGGTGTTGTTCTTTCTCATCACCAACAACGTGTTTTTGTACACGCCGGCACTCTACCCGCACGATTTATCCGGCATGATGGCTAGCTACGTGGCCGGTTTGCCGTTCTTTCGCTCGCAAATTTTAGGCGATTTATTTTACTCAGGCGTCCTATTCGGCGCCTATGAATTAGCCAAAGTTTTAGCGGTCAAATCATTAGCCGAAAAGCATCAGTGTTCCTGATTTCACAACCGTGTTTGAGGTAGAATTTACGGGCGGCCTCGCGTTCGGGACGACAGGTAAATTCCATACGTTTGATGTCGCGCTCCCGGCACCAATTTAGCATTTCGTCCCAAATTGCGCTGCCGACGCCGCGCTGGCCGGCGGTCGGGTCGACGAATATGTCCTCGAGATAAGCCACGCTGCCGTGGTAGATGCTGATGACCTCGGCTAGGGTCGCCATGCCAATAATCCGCCCCTCGTCGTCGCGTGCCACGAACTGTTCATGGAGCGGTGAATCGATGACTTTTTTTAGACCCGTTTTGTCCACCGAGCGGCCGTCGTAATCCTCGGTCAGATTGGGCAGAATGCGATTGATGTCGGCCGTGTCGCGCGCGGTTAGCTTTTTTAATCTCTCGATTTTAATCATTTTTTAGCCTCCTTTACTTGCGCGGCGATGATTTTTAAACAGCCATAAACGTCGTCCGTCGTCGAGCCGCGCGACAGATCGGAAACTGGTTTTTTAAAGCCGAGCAAGACCGGCCCATAAGCATGCGCGCCGCCGAATTGCTCGATCGATTTATACAAAATATTCCCCGAGTTGAGATCGGGCGTGATCAGGATGTTAGCGCGGCCAGCCACCGGCGAATCGGGCGCTTTCTTTTGTCCGATCAGAGCGTTGACCGCCGCGTCAAGTTGCATTTCGCCGTCGATGATAATATCCGGTCGGCGCTCTTTGACAATCGAAATAGTTTCTTGGATCTTGGTGATGCTATCGTCGCGGCCACCGCTGCCCAGAGTCGAAAAGCTCAGCATCGCCACGCGCGGAGTGTCGTCCAAGATCGGTCGGGCGGCGTCGTGCGTGAAAATAACGATGTCGGCCAGTTGCTCGGACGAAGGGTTTTTGGTCACGCCACCATCGGCCA
Organism: Candidatus Saccharimonadota bacterium; assembly: GCA_009785095.1. GTDB lineage: Bacteria > Patescibacteriota > Saccharimonadia > Saccharimonadales > Saccharimonadaceae > WQXA01. The sequence continues at coordinate 2,299 of WQXA01000028.1, forward strand.
TAATTAGCGATCGACCGTCGGGAAATTCAAAGACGAACAGACTCCCAAAAGTTTTGTTACCATCGAGCAGGCCGACACAATCACGCGTCGTCAAAATCACGTCGCGCGTCGTGTGGTCGATGCCGGCGACCATGCCGTCGACTTTGCCGGCGGACAACATCTCAGCCGCTTTTTGCAATGTGTTATCGCCGCGCAGCAGCATCGGCTCGCAAAGTTTGTCCTGCTTGGCGCGCCGGGCGGCCTCAATGATGTTGGGATTATCTCCTTCGGGTAGAACGATTTTGATATAGTTGCTTTGCGTTTCAGTCGGGCTCATACTTACAATTATACAGGATTATGGGAGCTGAATTCAAGAGAGCGCCTTATCGGATCTTTTAATCGACACAGATAATTTATTGTACGCACTTTGTATGATCGCCATGCCGATGAAATCGAGCAAAAACAGCAGGATGAAAACGATAGCGTCGTTATAGCGCTCTTTCAAAACCTTGGCCGAGCCCTGCGAATACTTCCACAACCACCAGATATTGGCGATTGGCACGATCAATAACCACGCCGTTGGTATATCGCTCGCGCCCTGTTGCAACAGCTCTTTTTTGGTCACCACTTTCCAATAAATATTGTAAATGGCGGCTGGCAACGCACAGACCATGGCTATAACAAAGAGTACGATTGCCGCTGTTGATGCCGGCTCCGACAGTGTAGCATTACCGTTCTCGTCGAATATAGCGGGGTCGACTATGATAGCTGCCACAAAAAACACTAAAAACAGCGCCAGCGGTATCAAGTTAAAGACCAGTGGATGATGTCGTTTCATTGTGGTTGTGCCCCAGTTTTGTTATAGGCGTCTTGCGTGATTGCCATGCCAATCATACTTGTCAAAAAGAGCAGAATGAAGAAAACCGCATCGCTGTATTTTTGATTTGTCACCTTGGCTGCGCCCTGCGAATATTTCCACAACCACCATATATTAGCGATTGGCACGATCAATAACCACGCCGTTGGAATTTTATCGGCACCACTCCGATTCAGCTCACCCTTGGTTTTGACCATCCAATACAGGGCATAAATACCAAACGTGACGCACGGTAACAAAAATACCGCGATCGGATTACGTTGCTTTACTTGATTTTTCATGAAAACCTCCTTATTTGATATCTTCAGTGTAGCTTATAGGGGGAAAGTTGTCAATAATCTGCGAAGCTTACAATCGCGCGGAGGGAAACTGTCGAAGCTTTGTTATGATTTTTCTTTGATCTGGTGGGCTAGCATTGGATCGATCATCGCACCGGTGGCGCTCATGACGGCGTCGGCGCCGCGATCGTAATATTCCTTAGCGTCGCCGGCGTTCATGATACCGCCGCTAGCCATGATCACGAAATCGAGTCCCAGCTCGGCGCGCAGATTTTTCAGTCGTTCGGTCATGTCAAGGCCAGCCCATTTGATAGCCTGACCACAGACGCCGCTGATCTCGCGACCTTCGCCCAGCGCCGGCTGCCCGTCGGCCGTGACGACTCGCGCCGGGATCGTGTTGACGGCGGCCAAACCTTGGACGTTGCGACCGACCGCTTCGACCAGGCGACGCAAAGCATTATCATCGGCAAAATAGGCTAGTTTCAGTATCAGCGGCCGATCGGATACGGCCGATCGGACGGCTTTGACGACGGCCGTGACTCTGTCGATGTCAAAACAGAGCAAATTAGCCGTGCCTTCGTTCGGGCAGGACAGGTTGGCCTCGATGATTTTGGCACCAGTTTCGGCCACCAGGCGAGCCGTGACGCCGTAATCTTCGATGCCTTGGCCGCTTGACCACTGGAAGCTGCCGATGACGACTTGACCGTCGCCGGCCGCTTGGACGGCCTTTTTCATGTCGGGTTGCCAAATTTCCGGCTCGAACGACGGCACGCCAAAGGAATTGGTGATGTTTTGGTCGATCGTGTCAACGGCGCGCACCGTGTCGCCATTGCGCAATTGGCCGTCTATTTCCACGCCGATGATGTTTGGCCAAGAATTCGATTTCTGGGCGCGGCTACGGACGGTTTTATAGACCGGCAGATCATAGCCGAGCGCCAGCGCTGCCTCGACGAAATTGGCGTTGAGCAGCGGCCCAGCCGGGATGCCGATCGTGCTGTTGACCCTGAAGCCTAAGAATTCGCGCGGTTTCGTGGCCGGCGGTGGACTTTTTGGGATGTCAACAAACGGCCCACGCTCGTAATTTTCTTCGTAAGTCAAACTCGGATCGTAAAAATAAAACTTCTTCATAATGCTTCTATTTTAACACAAAGCATGCTACAATACGTTTCGATGAAACACATTCTAGACTCCCAGAGTTTCGATAGGGCGGAACTTGCGGCTCTGTTCGACGCGGCTGATCGGCTAATGGCCGAGCCCGCTTCACCCCTAAAAGGCAAAGTCATGGCCACCATGTTTTACGAGCCGAGCACTCGGACGCGGTTATCGTTCGAAGCCGCCATGTTGCGTTTGGGCGGCGAGGTGATTTCGACCGAGAATGCTAGCGAATTTAGCTCGGCCGCCAAGGGCGAAACTATCGAAGACACAACTCGTGTCATCAGTCGCTATGCCGATGTCTTGGTCATCCGCCATCCGGTAGAAGGCACGGTAGCTAAGGCGGTCAGCGTGGCGACAATTCCGGTTATCAACGCTGGTGATGGCGGCGGTGGTCAACATCCGACACAGTCGTTGCTCGACCTATATACAATTCATCGGGAGATTGGACGCCTGGATAATCTAAAAGTCGCCATGGTCGGGGATCTGAAATACGGGCGGACGATTCGCTCGCTAGCGCCGATGCTTAGCAAGTACAAAAATAACACCATTCATTTTGTTTCGCCGGTTGGTTTGCGTGCCGATGATAATTTGAAAAAATATCTAAACAAAAAAAGAGTCAAATATACTGAGACCGAAAATTTGGCGGCCGTGGTGCCAAAGGTCGACGTCCTGTACCAGACGCGAATCCAGAGAGAACGTTTCTCGTCGAACGACGAATATCTGAAATATAAAGGCGTCTATGTCATCGATCGCGCTATGGCAAATAGCATGAAAAAGGGCGCCATTATCATGCACCCCTTGCCGCGTGTTGACGAGATTCTACCCGAGGTCGATAGCTCGCCGCACGCTAAATATTTCGAACAAGCCGGCTACGGGCTGTATGTGCGGATGGCGCTGCTCGAATCGCTGCTGAGCTAGTAATTTCTCACGGGAAAATTTGAATGGTCGGCAAATCGGTCGTTTCTTCTGTCGCGCTGCGCGGGTCGAATTCTTTTCCGCCACGCTTGACGCTAATGACGCGAGCGCCGGCCGTCCAACCAATATAAGGCACATTGCTCGATTTACTGAACAGATCATCTCGGCCAATCACGTACGGCCTAAATTCTAGCACGGTTTCGCCGGTCAGTTTCGAGCGATCGAGGCGCAGTAGCTTGATCGGCTGGTCGTACAGAGCGTCAACCAATCGCTCTAGGCTAATCAGATCGCGCTGTACTAGCGCCGTCATGACCGGCAGGACGAATTCCAATCCGCCGACGCCGTAACAAGTTGTTTGATCGGCGTCGAGCAAACCGCGCGGATTTTCGGTTTCGGCCTTTAATTTGTTAGCCAAAGTGTGCGGCGCGTGGTCGGTCTCGAGCATCTGGACTGTGCCGTCATTGAGCGCGGCTAGGAGTATTGCGGCATCCTTTTCGTCGCCTAAGGGCGGCTGCATGCGCGCGCCGTTCCAACCTTGTTGGTAGTCGGCATTGCGCGCCGTCATCGTCAGGTGATGCAAAGTCGCACCACAAGTGAAATTGTCGCCGTATTTGGCGCGAAGCTGGCGCGCCATGGCGATTTCCGACGCCGTTGAAATGTGGCACCAATGCACCGGGAAACCTTGGCCAGCGATGTAGCGCACCGTCTCGGCGCCGAGCTCCTCGCGGACGTGCAACATGATCGGCCGCGGATTTTCGAGATCTCGGCAGGCCGCGATCCAAGCGTCGATAGCCGGTCGGGCGATGTCGAGATCATGGACTTTGGCATTGCCGGTGGTTGGCCCCATGTATAATTTTAGCCCGACGGCCTTCTCGGCCATGGCTGGAAATTCCTCGAGCGCTGGATTTTCCAAATCGACGCCGGCATAGAAACCGATGTCGGTTTGCGCAGTTTTCTTGGCGCGGGCAATTTTATCCTCTAGTCGCTCGGCCGACCAAGTCTGTTGGCCGTTCGGATTGTTCGGCATATCGAAAACCGCTTGGTAGCCGCCGACCAACGCCGCACGCGTGCCGCTTTCGATCGTCTCCTGTGCCTCGCCGCCCGGCTCACGCAAATGCGCGTGCACATCAATCGGACTGGGTATAGTAATTTTGCTACCGGGTTTTATCATGGTGCCTCCTTTTTGATACGTTTAGTATAACTCAAAATGGCGGATCTGTCACTAGCTATGACAGCGCGAGCAGCACTCTCGTCCTTGGCAACGAGAGGGGATTGCAGTATGATTGAGGAATGACAGACGAACAGAAAAAGCTGTCGCGGCGTTTTATCGCGTACCAGTTTCTGATCGGATTTTGGTTGGTCGAGGCGGTTTGGTTGTACTTTTATCGGCTCTACATGAATGATGCACAGATTGGCGCGCTCGACACGGTGGCGTTCGGTATCGGGCTGCTAGCGGAGATTCCGTCCGGCGCTTTGGCTGATCGAATCGGGCGGGCGAAAACCGTGAAAATTGGCATTTTTCTGGCTGCGGCGGGGATTGGCCTACAGGCGCTGGGCGGATTTTGGACGCTCCTGGTGCTACAAGCCATTTGCATGATTGGCTTTGCCTTGATATCTGGTGCGGACGAAGCACTATTTTTCGAAAAATTAAAGTTTAACAAGAATTCCGTTCATTGGCGCAAGCTGATAACGCGCGGCGTGCAGGCCGTCAGCCTAGCAGCGGTCGTGGCCATTCCGGTTGGTGGCTTTCTGTACAGTTTCAACCCAAAGCTAACATTTGTGCTGTGCGGCCTGGTTTTCATGGCTTCGATGCTACCGATTTTGCGGATGAAGGATGAGAAACCACAAAGTGCGCGAACCGGGCTTGGCGGTAGTCTGCGCGATTACGGTCGAAATATAGCGACGGGCTTTCGGGCTTTTGCGCACAAGAATCTGCGTCTCTATGTGCCGTTGATTCTGACTCTGTTGGGCGCGCTACATATTTTTGATTGGGGTATTCTCAAAATTATTCTGATGGATCGATTTCAATTTTCCGAAGCCTTTGGCGGGATTGTGCTAGGGGCGGCTAGTTTGACGGTGCTGATCGTGCTTCATATCATGCACAAATATGCCGAAAAATTGCACGAAAAACGAATTTTGACAATTTTGAGTTGGGTGGTGATCGGTGCATTTCTCTTAGCGATTCCGGGGCTCGGCATCGGGGTTGGTGTGGCTATAATTCTGATTCTGTGCCTGGCTGATGGTGTGCTCTATCCGTTCTTCAGCGAAATCTTCAATCGCCACGCACCGAATGAACAGCGTGCCACAGTTATTTCGACGGCCAGTTTCCTGCGTACTTTGCCGTATGTTGCGCTAGCGCCGGTGGTTGGTTGGCTAAACATGGTGGGGCGATTGGATGTCTTTTTGATTATTTGGTCGGTGTTAATTGCGGTGGCCTGGGCGTATTATTTTGCTGCCAAGAAGCGCGACAATGTTATCAAAGTGGATACGGAAGCATAGATTTGTTGTTGTCAATATTACAACAACTGGCACTCTTGACAGCCGAGTGCTAACTTTGTTACAATAGAGGCAATTGGCGGTCAGAACCTAAGACTGCCAAGCATTAACAAGTTAACAACTGCGATGTAAAAAGGGAAAAGAACAGCCGGAGTCAAAAACCGCGCTTTTTGACCCCGCGCGATAGGAAAAACCGTAGGTTTGTCCTATAAGCGATAGCGCAGAAAGGAGCAAAACAATGGGATATATCATCGGTATCGACCTCGGTACGACTAACAGCGCCATGGCGTATTTGTTGGCCGGCAAACCAGAGGTCATCACCAACAAAGAAGGCAGCCGCACAACGCCGAGCGTGGTCGGCATCAAGAAGGGCGAGCGCCTGGTCGGGCAGGTCGCCCAGCGCCAGCGCGTCGTTAACGCCGAAAACACGACTTATGGCATCAAGCGCCTGATTGGTCGCAAATTTAACGACAAAGAGGTTCAGGACGATATCAAAATTATGCCGTACAAAATTGTCAACAAAAATGGCAATGCGGCGGTGGAAATGGACGGCAAAGTCTACACACCAGAGGAAATTAGCGCTATGATTCTGTCGAAGATGAAGGCCGACGCCGAGGCATTCCTGGGCCAGCCGGTCACCGAGGCCGTTATCACTGTGCCGGCTTACTTTGACGACAGCCAGCGCCAAGCCACCAAAGACGCCGGCAAGATTGCCGGCCTGGAAGTTTTGCGCATCATCAACGAACCCACGGCGGCGGCCCTGGCCTACGGGCTGGACAAGGAACAAGACCAAAAAATCATGGTGTTTGACCTGGGCGGCGGGACGTTTGACGTCTCTGTCCTCGAAATTGGCGACGGCGTCCTCGAGGTTCTGGCCACGGCGGGTAACAACCGCCTGGGCGGCGACGATTTCG
>WQXA01000029.1 GCA_009785095.1 Candidatus Saccharimonadota bacterium
TAGTCCTAGCCGTAAACGATGGACACTAGGTGTTGGTGGTATCAACCCCACCAGTGCCGAAGCTAACGCATTAAGTGTCCCGCCTGGGGAGTACGGCCGCAAGGCTAAAACTCAAAGGAATTGACGGGGCCCCGCACAAGCAGCGGAGCGTGGGGTTTAATTCGACGCAACGCGAAAAACCTTACCTGGGCTTGACATCCCACGCTATCCTATGAAAGTAGGAGTTCTCTTCGGAGACGTGGTGACAGGTGTTGCATGGCTGTCGTCAGCTCGTGTCGTGAGATGTTGGGTTAAGTCCCGCAACGAGCGCAACCCCTATCGTGTGTTGTATCACTCACACGAGACTGCCGAGAGAAACTCGGAGGAAGGCGGGGATGACGTCAAGTCAGCATGGCCCTTACGTCCTGGGCTACACCCACGCTACAATGGCCGGTACAACGGGCTGCGAAACCGCGAGGTGGAGCAAATCCCTTAAAGCCGGTCTCAGTTCGGATTGTAGGCTGCAACTCGCCTGCATGAAGTTGGAGTTGCTAGTAACCGCAGGTCAGCACACTGCGGTGAATACGTTCCCGGGTCTTGTACACACCGCCCGTCAAACCATGAAAGTCAGGAGCACCTGACGTCCGAATTTATTTCGGCCTAAGGTGAGCTTGGTGATTGGGGTTAAGTCGTAACAAGGTATCCGTACCGGAAGGTGCGGATGGATTACCTCCTTTCTAGGGAGTAAAACAGGCGAATTAATATTGTCATTGCGAGCGCAAGCGAAGCAATCCAGTGTTATTTCAGCCAGGTCGGTCGCGATAATTTGTCCTGAAGCTTTACAAATTATCATTCAACGCGACAAGAGTTTCAACCACAAGATGTCAGAAATGGGCTTGCACTACTGGATTGCAAAATGAGATCGCCCTGCAAACGGGCGATTTTTTACATCCTGACTTCTTTGTCTATCTGTGCTACACTTGCTCCAGGATACTAAAATATAAAGGAATAAAAATGGGCACAGAAATATCGGGTTCAGATAACAATATGACGCCGGAGCAGCGAGCAAAAGCAGAAGCTGCTGCTGAGGCATGGGGGGGGGTGCGCCTGATGGTGCGAAACTGGAGCAGGAACTATCCGGTGAGCAGTTGACCGAAGCCATCCTAGGGTCGGCTCGAGGCAAAGTTGAAATATACACTAGGCTGCCGCGTGGAGCAAGGGTAGTTAGTGGCCAAGGCGAGGAAGTCACGTCGGGCAATGGCATGGCAAGCTTTGGCAGCGGTCACGGGGTAGTTAGTGGTGAGTCTATTAGTTCTAGCAAATTAGCAGAGGGCGCCAATGAGGTTGTGCAATTCCAGCATGCTGACGGCGATTTAAGTGGGCAGAGAGAACCGGGGATCGTGTTTAGTTACCTATTCAGAGACAGCGGAGGGTTATTCGATGCATCAAGATACGAAAATGCCGATGGTGATTCTCGTCGCGGTAATGAATTGCGGGTTTCCGCATTAATACCAGAGTCGATCGCGGCTGAACTTGAAGCTGCGATACGCCAGAACCCGAGTTATGTTCGTGAGATTGTCCACAAACTTGTCGTTCAAGAGGGTGGAGTATCGGAAGATGAGTGGAATGGTAGAGCCGAAAGTTTTAAAGCCCCAATGTGTCCACCATACGAAGCGCTACTAAACGAGCGGCCGGACTGGGAGATCACGGTAACTGACGGAGCTGGTAACTCTGAGGCGTTAGTTGTGAATAACCCGGTGCCCACTGAGTCGAACATCGTGGCAGGTCTGCGCGGAAGTCGAGCGCCACAGCATACTGGAGTTGAGCAAGAAGAAGTAGTGGGGTCGGTGGAAGCGGATGTGACCGAAGAAGCCGAGCCTGGCTCTAATGCTCCCGATGATGACACTGACACCGTCCCCACGCATCCAGCCACGGAACCTACTGATGCGCAGAAAGCTGCTCGAATTGAAGAGATAAGGAGGGGTTTAGAAGCAGCGTTCGCTAGTGTTGATGAGATTAATTCAAGAGCTGGCGATGGAACACCCTCTGTGTCGGACAGGGTCGCAGCTTCGCATGATGCAGAGAAGCAGAAGTTGAACGCTGAGATAGATGCTGCCCAAGAAGAAATCAAAAATTCATTACCACCAACAGAAGAAGGGCTGGGGGAACTAGAGGAGCTATTGTCTCGACGAGCTTCCGAGGCCAGGGCTCAAGTAAGTAATCTCAGTGAGAAGATCGATGCTGACCTTAAGTACAATACAGAAAGAACTAAGCTAGACGCCAAGATTGCTAGACTCAAAGGTGATTTAGAGAAAGCGGAAGGGAAAGTATTTAGAGGAAAAATTCCGCAAGCTCACATTGATAGGGTAATGAGGCTGAGGGCGCAGCTAGGATTAGCTGAGGGGGAGCGATCAGCATTCTATGCGGAGAATGGTCGACCAGAGGATAGGCAGCCAGGTATTGAGCGGCCAGGATCTGAGATTGATCAATCGGAGACCGATCAGCCAAATAGTGAGCAAGTTGAATTACCGTCGTGGTCTGAGCTTATCTCAGGATCGTCAGATACTGATCTACCAGAGGCTGAGGCGCCGGTCAAGAGAACTTTCAGAGGTAGACTGCTGAGCGCAATGCTGAGAGTGCGCCAAGTTTTTACTATACCAGAGCAGATGAATGGCGAGTCTGATAAGGATTACAATGCAAGAGTTGAAGCTGACAGGAAACGTGTCAAGAGAAACCGCATAGGTGGCTTAGTAGTGGGTGTGACCGTGGTTGCCGCAGGTATTCTTCTAGCTAAAAGTGGCCATGATTCCACCGCGACTTTGGATATAATGTCGGATGCTCCTGTACCGTCAACAGGTGGTAATGACAGTGGCCTAGTCAACGACGCTATCAGCGGTGCGACGAGACAGGCCAATAAGGCAGCAGGTGCAAACGAAACTGCTACTGGTGTCGACTCGAGACTTGGTCGGTTTGCCAGAGGGTTATTCTCGGCTAGATCCGACAACACTTCCGGCGGTACTATCATCGACAACTCTGACCTCACTAATGCCTTACCAGGCAGCAGGAGTAGCGGTGCGACAGGGAGTGCGGCGGAAGCCATCACCCAGCCTGCCACTCCTCCCACAGAGAGCTTTATCTCAGTCGGTTTGGGCGGTGGCTATGGTGACGCGTTGGCGGAATATAGACCTGGAGCAACAATCAATTGGGACGCATGGAATAAGGCGACGGAACCCGGCGGGTCGCTTCGTGATTGGCTACTAGAAAATGGCGCGTACCTAAGGCCAGAAGACGGCGGTCTCGGAATAGCGGATCTTTCGGGAGAAGTGCCGACTGCAGTTTTGGATAAGATTCTCGAAGAAATTCCTGACATACTAAATCCCTCATAGAAATTCACGACATAAGTAGACAGCTCTGAGCACCTACAAAACTTGTAATTGCACAATTTGAAATAACTTATGTTATAATATACACATCATGAATGAAACAAAATACGCAGTAGGATTGGACATCGGGACAGACACGGTGAAAGTGGTCGTTGGGCATGTCGAGTCGCAGGGTAAAATACCGACGATTATCGGGGTGGGGACACACAAGAATTCGGGGATGCGCAAAGGTACGGTGGTCAACCTCGATCGGACGGCCGAGGCGGTTGATCGGGCGCTCGAGGCGGCTGAACGGATGAGCGGCTACCAGATTGATCGGGCGACGGTCAGCATCAACGGTTCGCATATCATCGGCCTTAGCTCGCGAGGCGTCATCGCGGTCGGTGCCGGTGGGCAAACCATCGGTCACGAGGAGTTGGCGCGCGTCGAAGAAGCCGCCACGGTGGTGCAATTGCCGGCCAATCGTGAAATTCTCGACGTTACGCCGCGCTCGTACAAGCTCGACAACCAAGACGGCATTCGCGATCCGTTCGGCATGACGGGCGTCCGTCTCGAGGTCGATGCTTATATGATAACGGCTTTGGCGCCGCATCTAAAAAATCTAGAAAAAGTCCTTAGCATGACCGAGCTGCCGCCGCATCGCGTGGTGGCGTCTGGCCTGGCGGCGGCGCGGGCTGTCCTATCCGATAACTCAAAAGAAAACGGCGTGGTTTTGGTCGATATCGGCGGCACGACGACCAATGTCGCGGTTTACGAGGAAGGTGATCTCATTCACACGGCTATTTTGCCGATCGGCTCTAACAACATCACCAATGACCTGGCGATCGGGCTCAAAACTGATTTGGATATAGCCGAAAAAGTCAAAATCGAACACGCGGTAGCGGCGCCGGAGCTGCGGCGTGGCTCATCAGATCGCATCGCGGTCAAAGTTGGTTCCGGCGCGACGGCTCAGACGTTGCAGTTTGACGCCGAAATTATCGACGAAGTGGTCGAAGCTCGACTGGCTGAGATTTTTGAATTGGTCAATCACGAGCTAAAGAAAATCAAGCGCCTAGCGAAATTGCCGGGAGGCGCGGTTCTGACCGGCGGCGGCGCCAAATTGCGGGGCATCGCGGATTACGCTCGCGAGGTGCTGAGCATGAATGCGCATGTCGGCCAGATCCCAGAATTTGGCGGCATGGACGACAAAGTTTCGAGCCCAGAGTTTGCTGTCGTTCTCGGACTAATGCTGATTGATCTAGACTCAGCGCCGAACGAAAATACGCGCGCGCGCGGCGGTTTCCTACCCAAAATTAGTGGTTTATTCAAACGCTTTGGCAAGAAAAATTAATTTATCGTAAAAAATTTGTTCAACTTTCTGGTACTTGATTTTCGTTTTTGTCCAGTGTATAATTTTTGTATACAATTAATCTCGTGAGGAGGGAAAATGCCAGAAGTTAAACCTAGCGAAATCCAAGCCTCGGCCGTCATCAAGGTCGTCGGGGTCGGCGGTGCCGGTGGCGCAGCCGTCAATCGCATGAAAGACGCCGGAATCAAAGGAGTCCAATTCATCGCTATCAACACGGACGCGCAAGCTCTCCACAATAGCGAGGCTGACGTCAAAATTCATATTGGCAAAGACACCACACGTGGTCTCGGTGCCGGGGCTGATCCGGTCAAGGGCGAGGCCGCAGCGCGCGAAAGCGTCGAAGAAGTCAAAAAGGCGCTCGACGGTGCGGACATGGTGTTTGTAACGTTTGGCGCCGGTGGCGGCACCGGTTCGGGCGCCGGTCCAATCGTAGCGGAATTAGCGCAAGAGCTCGGTATTTTGACCGTGGGCGTGGCCACGCGACCGTTTAACTTTGAGGGCGAAAAGCGTCGCGTTAACGCCGAGGCGGCCGTCGATAATATGTCACACAATGTCGACACATTGATCACCATCCCGAACGATCGATTGCTACAAACCATCGATCGACGTACGCCGCTACTCGAAACGTTCAAAATCGCCGACGATGTCTTGCGCCAGGGCGTGCAAGGTATTTCCGAGTTGATCACCGAGCACGGATTGATCAACCTCGACTTTGCTGACGTGCGAGCCATCATGTCTGAGGCCGGTAGCGCGCTCATGGGTATCGGTCGCGCTAGCGGTGACGATCGTGCCGCCAAAGCCGCCCAACAGGCCATCGAGAGCCCGCTCATCGAGGTTAGTATCGACGGCGCGCGCGGCGTGCTGTTCAATGTGACGGGCGGCTACGACATGTCGATGTCTGAGATCCAGGAAGCCGCCGAACTCATCACTAGCGCGGTGTCGCCGGATGCCAACATCATCTTTGGCGCGACTCTTCGGCCGGAAATGGAGGACGAGCTCATCATCACAGTGGTGGCGACCGGTTTCGACTCGGCTTACTTTAGCGACAAAGGCAAATCAAAATCAATGATAAGTAGCGACGACAAAGGAGACCACTCGCAAACCGAGCCAGAGGCCGAAACACCATCAGCCGTAGAAGAAGCGGTCAAAAATGTCAATCTAAACGACATCGATGTGGACGAAGAAATCGCGCCACCGGCGACCGATTTCAATAGCGAGGAAGAGACCGAAACGCCGTGGCATAGCGCGTCTTTTGGCGCCGAAAATGAAACGAGTGATGAACCGACTTCGCCGTTTGGCGACGCAACCGACGATAACGATGGCGACGATAAATATGACACGCCATCATTTCTGCGTCGTCGATTCGGCCGCAAAAACAAGGCCAAAAAAGAAGAAGACGAGGAAGACGCCGAGTAGATAGCTCGCGGGAGGCTTAGATGTATTGTCCAAAATGTAGAGACGGCGAAAGCAAAGTTATCGAGTCGCGCGACACCGGTGATTCGGTGCGTCGGCGCCGTGAGTGTTTGAAATGTGGCAGTCGCTACACAACCTACGAGCGGTTGGAGCGGCCGAACTTGGCGGTCGTCAAACGCGACAAACGCCGCGAATTGTTTGATCGCGACAAATTAAAACACGCGGTCTATCAATCGGTCGGCAAATTCTTGCACGGCGAAATCGAAGTCGAGGAAATCGTCGGCCGAGTCGAGGACGCCATGTATTCCTTGGGCGAGCTCGAAATCACTAGCAAACAAATCGGCGACGCCGTCATGGCCGAATTGGCCGATCGTAATGAAATCGCGTATATTCGCTTTGCGTCGGTCTACCGCGAATTCAAAGACGCCGACGAATTCGTCCAGACACTCAAAGAATTACGCCAGAAGTAAAATATGTTAAAATAGTAACGAAAAGGGAGGGAAAATGCGACTAGTCATGATTTATCGGGAAAAGTCTGAAACGCGGCTGATGGTGGAAACGTTTTTGAGGGATTTCAAGGAACAAACTGGCGGCGAGATCGAAACGATGGATCCTGATTCTAAGGAAGGGGCGGGTTTTTGTAGGGCTTATGATATCGTAGAATATCCGACATTGATCGCGATCGGCCCCGAGGGAGTGCAGATGGCAAAATGGCGCGGTACTATGCCGACGATCAGCGACGCCAGCGCCTACAAATAGCATGGTGAAACGGTTTATGTTACAATAGTGCCCGTCCGGACTCTGACGTCGGGGCGGGTTTTGTTTAAAAAGGAGAACGATGACAGACCTATACAGCATCATGAGCTTCCTCGAGAAATTTCAAGCGATCGAGAGGAAAACCTACTATCCGCTGAACAATCGCGGCGATACTGACGCGGAACATTCGTTTAGCCTGGCGCTGGCGGCTTGGCAAATCATTATTCACGACAAATTGCCATTGGACGCGGATTTGGTCATAAAATATGCGCTGGTGCATGATTTGGTCGAGGTTTACTCGGGCGACGTTTTTGCTCTCGCCGACAAAAAAGCCCGCGACGAAAAAGTCGTAAAAGAAAAAGTAGCGCTCAAAAAAATGAAGGACGATCCAAATTGGCGCGAGATCGCTGAGATTATCGAGCAATATGAGGCGCGAGAGGACGAGGAAAGCAAATTTATTTACGGTCTCGAGAAAATCCTTGTGCCGGTTTCCGCTCTGTTGAATGACTGTCCTTGCCCATATTTCTTTGACGCGGCAAACCCGGTGACTTTCGAAAAGTGGCGCGACAGGGTGAAAGATAGAATACTGGGCTCAAAATATCTGCAGCCATATTACGATTGGCTAGAAGGCGAGTTGAAGAAACACCCGAAACATTTTGCGAAAAGTAAAGCGAGCGACAATAATAGCAATGAAAGGAGAATAAAATGAGTGACGATGTTAAACATAACGCGACAATACTGTTTCTAAAAATGGGCGGAACGATCGAATTTATTGACCCGGGGTATGACGAAATGAATAGGAAAATCATGAAAGTCCAATCCAGCATAGATTGCTATTTGAACGACGTGATCAAACCACATTTTAACTATCGAGCCAAAAGTATCGCAGAAAAAGATAGTCGCGATATCACTGATCGAGATCGGGAAATTCTGTTAAACGAGATTAAAAAATCAGAGGAAAAACGCATCATAGTAACACACGGAACGTTTACATTGGTGAAAACCGCCAAGTATATTCGCGACCGCTTGGGCGATATCAAGGACAAGGCGATAGTTTTGACTGCCTCGATGGTGCCGTTGGCGGGATTCACTGTTTCGGACGCCGGTTTCAACCTGGGTTTCTCGGTTGCCTCAGTCCAGAGGTTGCGGGGGGGGGGGGTCTACATTTGTATGAACGGAGCACTGTTTAATGTCGATGAGGTTCATAAA
>WQXA01000030.1 GCA_009785095.1 Candidatus Saccharimonadota bacterium
ATCCACTCCCGCTATTGTAATCCGAACCGCTCGCGCTAGTGACCCAGGCACCAGAGGTGGTATTTCCCGCAGTAATCCGCATGCTAGTTTTAGGCGTGATAGACCAGGGGAGGACGACTCTGACACATGGTGCTGGATCGACAATCTTTTTTGTCGCATTAGTATTCGATTGCGGCCACGCTTCAGCGCGTTGGCAGAACATTTTGCCGACATCCGCAGATGTTGTCCTGTACGTCATGTTTTTCAAACTAACACCATCGACAGAATCGGCGCGCAGATTGGGGTTAGTAGTTGTGTGCGCAGTTGTGGTTGTATAGAGACCTGGGTTGCCAGTCGTCGGAGTAAAGGTTCCCGACCCGCTGCCCATGTACCACCAAGAATATATTTGTGAGTTGATGCCTGCTGGTGCTGTGCCAGTAGCCATAAATACATCATTGCTCCAACTAATATTCTCACCAGCAGCGACAGTATACTCACTGCCATTCCAGGTGGCTGACGAAGTGCGCATAGTGGTAACGTTGAGAGACCAGGGGGGCGGGGGCGGTGGGGGCACTGTCCACTTCACAGTCCCTTTAACTGTGTAACAATTACGATTTCCTGTGCCGCTCCAATATGCACAGATATCTTTGTTTAGAAATGTCCTTTCACCGCTATTGTCCGCAGCTGATGGCCACGGAGACACAGTATATGTATCCCTAAAGACCGATTCCCTAATGTTTGTGTCGCCCGGCAGATTGCGATCTGACGGGTATTTATATACGGGGCTGTTAATGCCGTCACCAGATAGCCAAGGCCCGCCATTGTATGTATTCACAGCCTGTTTTTCACCATTAAATGGAGAACTTGATCTAGCGGGACCGTATTGTGCTAATCCAAAATATGGAGATGTGCTGGAACCAGTATATTTGACGCAATCGTACGTTTTGTCTCCGTTTGAGTCATGATACCAACCCGAGTGGGGGCATATACCACTATAGCCGGTGATAGCAAATTGTTCAGCACTGCTACTATTTGAGCACTTCTTGTGAATAGTCTTAACCCTATATGCGACCACGCCCGTATATTGAGTGCCGGCAGAGTTTTTCTCGAAATTTGTCGCTGAAATATATCCCGCGTGGGCAACTGCCGGCGGACTAGCTTTCTTGCACTGGTCTTCGACGTACTTCGTGGCAGCTGATTCGGTAACCGGTATATCCCAGGTGATAGTGAGACGAGAGACGTCATTTGAGGCAGCATATGTCGTGTCACTCAAGAGCGTCAATCCAACAATGCTAGACATCATTAATACTAGCAGATATTTTTTCCAACTTACTTTTTTCATTCCGACCCTCCATTCAACTCTTCACCGAATGCAGCTACGGATCGTTCATCCGCCCTTTGTCGAAAACTTTCACGCGCAGCTTGATCGATGCCAAGTCCATTGTTATCGATGTCAATGCCAGCATAACGAGCCTGCTCAAGATGTGATAGAATTGTATACACTTGACCGAAAGCCCCTGTTTTATCAGCGAATACCAGGGCAAAATAGGCTCTGTCAATGACCGTTTGATCCCACTGGGCGTATGCAGATGCGTTAACTTCTGCAAACTGTGGCATAACCTCGGCGTAGATTGGACCCTGCTCGTTTAGGATTCTCGTCAGGTCTTCGTCATCATCACTGGCTTGCATGATAGCTTTAGACTGTTCCCCATAGAGTATCTGACTGCCGGTCTCATCAGAGTCGTTATTGCTGTCATTGAACATCTTCTCCCTTATAGGCGTGAGAAAAATAATTATCGCCGTTACTATCAACAGCCCGGCAACCGCAAAAATCCACCTGACCCATCTACTATGTTTTGTTCCGTCTGTCATACCCTCCCCCTAGATCTGTTATTTTAACTCCCAATCCCACTTAACTATTTGCGTTCCTCCCAAAGACAGCTAGGCCCATAATTCCCCACAGTGACTACATGTCTGGTCGATAGACGACCGACCTTTACCGTGATGGTAACTGGGCCAGCATTGTACGAACCTGTCTTCATCTGTCCCGTGTTAGGGTCAATATATACAGTCTCTGGATCAGAGGAAGAGAATTTTGGCTTAACGTTGGTCATGTTAGCGGGCGACCACTTAACCTTGGCGGTTGCCTTGGAGCACGGAAGCACAGTTTCTGGTACTGTAGCTCTTGCAGTTTTGATATTGCTAACGGGTTTTCTTTTATTGACTACCTTGACAGAAACCCGAGCACGTTCATTATGAGATGAAGCTGTAATAGTAGCGTGACCTGCACGCTTGGCTGTCAGGGTGCATTTTCCCTTGACCTCAACTACTTTCTTGTTTGAGGATTTGCACTGTGGATTAACTTGCTTGCTTTCCGCTTCCTTCATTGATATAAGACCCGGTATAGTGCCATGAGGCAGCACGTTATTGCTCTTTAGCGCATATTTAGTGCCTTTCTTGAGGTATAAAGTACTTTGTCGATCAGGATCTTTCTTGTTGAATAGTGAGTATACGGCAAACCTACATCCATTAGGGTCTGAGAACCAACCATTGTTGAAAGCTCTCCGAGCAATGGCACTTCGCGTTTTTACGTTAGGTGATCCTGGTGCATAAAATACCCCTTGCTCTTCTTCGTCACAAATATATTTTGGCTTTTTGCTGGCTACCACATCTGACACACTTGCTTTTGGCGTGACTGCGTGGGCTTCGGAAGAGTCGGTAGTGACACCAAGCACGTTACCACCAAAAAATACCGCGAACCCAGCGAGGACAGCTCCTGCTCTTCTGCGAAATCTAGGAGGCCTACGCTCTGCCGAGTTGCCGCCTAGATCTGGAAAAGGACTCACATTGTCAGTCTCTGGGTAATAAGATTCTGGCTCTCTGAAGATGGAGCCTGGTTCAAGAGTTGCTGTTCTTGCTTCCTCACCCCAGCCATCCAGAGAGCAGCAGGTCGCCTCTCTGCCATTACCATTATAATCGTCAACGAGACTGACTACTCCTTGATCACTGTTCGAGGAAACAGGCGCTTGGTCACCAAAACTATAGGTGTACGGATCTATGCCAACAGGAGCATCTGCTAACTCCGGAGCCAAGTAGTTGCCTCCGTCACTTGGCGAGGGAAGAGCATCAGTTTCTGCTCTTATAGAGCCGCCTGGATCGAAACCAGTAGGAAGCCGCAAGGGCGGATTCTGGAGATTTTCTCCTACTACTGTTAGCGAAAGGTTTGAAATCATACTCTTATTATACCACAACACGGTACAACATGTCAAGTATTATGTCAAGACTGCCATACCGGGGAAGTCCTCGAGGGAGGTCTTTTTAATATAAAACACATCGATTTTGCGCCATAGTTCATCTAAAGAGAAACGCCCGAGGAGGGACTTTCGTCATTTCCTTTCGGGCGTTTCGACATCTGTATTATATCAAGCGCGCTTGGTTATGTCAACACTTTTCCGCCGTTTGTTTATAAACTTTATTCGCTTAATCTTCCCGATATACTCAATTTGGGTACGTAACTCTCGCTCGATAGCACTATCGGGCAACTGTTTAATCTGGCGGGAAATATCATATGTCGGTATTTCCGTCGCGCCGCAGTAAGTAAAAAACCTCGCGAGGGAGACTCGAGGGTCTCGTGCGGGGTCTTACTGATACGGCGACTGCTGTATCTAGTGTCTAGTATAGCAAAGATTCATATCCGTGTCAAGCACCCCTTATACAAACACTAAAACGACCCCAACCCCGTATCATAATCATCCCGATAAATCGAATTTTCGTCCTCTACCACTTCCTTGGCGCTATCGATGATGGCTTGGCTGTTCGGGATTTGCGCTTTGAACAGGTCGACCACGTTGATGAGCAGCCCGGCAAAGTTCCCTGTTATTTTTTCGCATTCCGTCGTCCAGAGTTTTTTCACCGATTTCTCCACCGTTTCATCCTGGTCATTCTTGACATATTCGAAAACTTCAAAGTAGATTAGCTGTCCCGTGGCGCAAACGCCTTCCTCTGGCTCATCTCGGCCGTTTTCGTGCATAAAGCCCGCCCGCGACAACGCCGCCGCCAGATCGCGAAAGGCCGCCATGTTATTATCCAATCTCTCATCATGAATTATCGACCCGTTGTAGCCACGATAAGTCGTCAAACGCCGCTCACTCGCGGTGATTGTCATGATGATCGAATAATGAATCTCATTGGCATTAACCGGCCCCCGCACGCTCATCCGCACGCCCATCATGTCGGTCGGCTCGTCCAAGAGTTTCTGTCCGGCGTTGGCCTCTGTCGGTTTGACATCGCCACCGAGCAGCGTCCGACCAACCCAAACCACACCGCCGATCACCACTAGCAGCGCGATAATAACCAGCATCGCTCGACCCAAATTAGTTGGTTGCCCGCGTCTCATGATGTTACAATTTTATCACAGAAAAAATAAAAAGGAGATTTTTCTTTTTCTCGTTACTACTCAATGTAATTTTGACAGGCCGAACGGATTTGCGATATAATCTCTAATCATCATGAAAAAAGTCGGCAAAGTAATAAAATTCGGCGGCCTAAACGTTTGGCCCCACGAATCTATCATGGCGGATATTTTGGCAGACGCCGGTCATATTGTGGAGTTTATACCGCCAAAAAACAAAAGGGGCGAGTATACGCCCGATGTGTTTATCGATGGAGTTCCATGGGAAATTAAATCTCCTAGAAGCAACAAGTTAAGCGCCGTACAGCGCAATTTAAACAGAGGCAAAAGACAGAGTAGTCGCATTGTTTTCACCTCAAAACGCATAAAACGTATACCAGATAAGGCAATACAGCGAGAACTATTGACCCAGCTAAACATCAACAAAGAGATCGTTGAGATTAAATTCATAAACCGTCGTGGCGAAATCATCGATATAAAAAGTATTGACACGAAATGAATATTTTGCTACAATAGCAGTGTTGAAGCATCGCACGGAACAGTGTTCCTACCGCGGAGCTTCTTTTTTTGTGACCATGAAATCTACAGTTCCGCCCAAGTTTTGCCTGATTTGATGTCGACTTTGAGTCGCACGCCCAGATCGGGATAGATATTTTCCATAATTTGTTTAAGCTGGTTCCCGACTTTTTCGACGTCCGTTGGTGCGCATTCGACGAGGATGCTGTCGTGGATTTGAAGGATTTGCTGACAAATATGACTCATTTCCTTTTCAACTTTTAGCATCGCCATTTTCATCAGATCGGCCTCGGTACCCTGGATCGGCATGTTGGCAGCAGCGCGTTTGGCGGCTTCGCGGACGATGAAGTTGGCCGATTTGACGTCCGGCGTCAAGCGACGACGACCGAATAAAGTCTCGACGTAGCCGTCAGTTTCGGCCTTTTTGATAGTGCGCTCGATGAAATCGCGGATCGGTTGGCGCATGCGAAAATAGCGCTCGATGAAATCCCTGGCTTTGGAAAAATCCATGCCCGTGGCGGCGGCCAAGCCGTGCGGACTCATGCCATACAAAACACCAAAGTTGATCACCTTGGCGTGGCGCCGCATTTCTGGCGTCACGTCGTCGAAAGCCACCCCATAAGCTTCGGCTGCTGTTTTGGTGTGAATGTCGATGCGGTCGTCCTCGAAATTTTCGATCAAGTTGGTGTCGCCCGACAGCGTCGCCGCCAGCCTTAGCTCAAATTGTGAGTAATCGGCGCTAACCAAAATTCGGCCGTTCGACGCCACGAAAGCCCGCCGGATTTGCTGACCCAATTCCGTGCGCGTCGGGATATTTTGCAAATTTGGATTGGACGAGCTGAGCCGCCCTGTCGCGGTGACGTCCTGGCGAAAATCGGTGTGCAATTTGCCGTCGTCGCCCACCATGTTCGGCAACCCGTCAATGTAGGCATTTTTCAATTTCATAACTTCACGTATATCCGTTATTTTGTCGATAATCGGGTGCACGCCGCGCAATTTATCGAGTTCACTTTTGCTGCTCGAATAGTAGCCACGCACAGATTTTTTAATGCCGGTCGTCGGCAGTTTGAGTTCCTTGAACAGTGCGCCGGACAGTTGCGGCGACGAACCAATATTGAATTCATGGCCGACCATATCCCAGATCTCGCGCTCTAACCTAGCGATGCGCGCCGCAAAGTCATCCCGCAACTCATCCAAGATCGAAACGTCTAGCTTGACGCCGCGCGCTTCGATCTTGGCCAGCAGGTTCTGCATCGGAAAATCGAGCTGGCGCGCCAACTCGGCTAGCTTTGGCATCTCGGTCAATTGTTTGGCCTGAGCCGTCGCTACCGTTTTCAATTGCTCGAGATTGGCGACTTTTTCGATCCGCCCCAGCAAAAACCCGGCGATGCGTGTATCGAATTTGATTTCCGACAGAGGTTTGCCCTCGGCCAGCAACCGCTCGGCCAAAGCTTTGCCGTCATTGACCACCACGCGACCGTCAGATTCGGCGTAAAAAAGTCCCGGCACATCCTCGAGCTCGGGCTCCGGCGCCGTGCCATCGCGCATGTAATCCGGCAGTCGGCGAATTAGCGACGTGAATTCTAACTTCTCGAGTTCTGCACGTAACTTTTCGACGTCTAGATTTTTCACGTCGACCGCCGCCAGGTCGAGTTTGATCGGCGCGTCACTCCAGATTTTAGACAATTCCCGCGACATGAGAGCCGAACTCCGGCCTGCCTCGAGTTTCGCCCGCCAAGATGGTTTGATGTCGTCCAAATGCTCATAAATCGCCTCGAGTGAACCGAACTCCTGGAGCAGAGCAACGGCCGTCTTTTCGCCGATGCCGGGAACGCCCGGGATGTTGTCGGAATTGTCGCCCTTGAGCGCCTTGAGATCCAAAAACTGTTCGACTTTTAATCCATATCTTTCTTCAAAGGCCGCTACATCGAATTTCTCGAGACGCGCCAGGCCTTTCTTTAGCGCATAAAGTTCGGTATCGTCATCGATGAC
Source organism: Candidatus Saccharimonadota bacterium (assembly GCA_009785095.1). Lineage (GTDB taxonomy): Bacteria > Patescibacteriota > Saccharimonadia > Saccharimonadales > Saccharimonadaceae > WQXA01. Next base: position 6,899 of record WQXA01000030.1, read on the forward strand.
CTGTAGCATATCGAGATCCGAAGAAATCATCACGGTGTGGATGCCCTGAGCGTTGGCTTGCTCGGACAGCGTGCCCATGATGTCGTCGGCCTCATAATCGTCGAGCTCGTACAGCGGCCAGCCGAATGCGCCGAGGAGATCGTGAAGCAGCGGAATCTGAGCGTAAAAATCCGGCGGCGCAGGTTTTCGGTTGGCTTTGTACTCGGGGTAAATTTTGAGTCGACGCCGAATGTTGGTTTTGGATTTGTCCCAAGCCACCGCCACATAATCCGGCTCGATTTTCCGTAGCAGCTCGAGAGCCAAACTCGCAAAGCCATACACCCCACCGGTCGGCGTGCCGTCCCGCGTGCTGAGATTCGGCATCGCATAATAACCGCGATAAAAAATCGACTTGCCATCGAGCAGCGCAAATTTTTTGGGTGGAGATTGAGACGAAGAAGACATGCAACAATTATATCACTAGTTTGTCTGCCCGTGTCAGTCGAGGTCATTAAAGTAGTCAGAGAGTGCTGTCGAACGTGAGGGGTGACGCAACTTGCACATCACTCTCGACTCTATTTGACGAATCCGCTCGCGGGTGACGCCGTAGACCTTTCCGATCTCGTCGAGGGTCTTGGGCTGACCGTCTGTTAAGCCGAAGCGCATTTTTACAACTCCGGCCTCGCGTTCGGACAAGGTGTCCAGCACCGCGTGGAGCTGCTCTTGGAGAAGGGTGAAGGAGACTGCGTCGTCAGGAGCCACGGCATCTGTGTCCTCAATAACGTCACCGAATTCACTCTTACCTTTATCGTCAAGGGGCGTGTGCAGGGAAATGGGCTCGCGACCGTACTTCTGAACCTCGACGACCTTTTCTGGAGTCATGTCCAGCTCGGACGCCAACTCTTCGGGGGTTGGTTCACGGCCGAGATCCTGGAGCATCTGCCGCTGGACTCGCGCAAGCTTGTTGATGACCTCGACCATGTGGACGGGGATGCGGATGGTTCGAGCCTGGTCGGCCATGGCCCTCGTGATGGCCTGGCGGATCCACCAGGTCGCATAGGTCGAGAACTTGTAGCCCTTG
>WQXA01000031.1 GCA_009785095.1 Candidatus Saccharimonadota bacterium
CGCAAATCGGTGCCCATGGCGCTGGGGAAACACCTGTTCTCATCCCGAACACAGAAGTTAAGCCCAGCAGCGGCGATTATACTAGCTAAGCTGGGAAACTAGCACGGTGCCGAATTATACGAAGGAGCCACCTGAAAGGGTGGCTTTTCGTTTGCTTTGCAAACGAAGTTTTTTCGAAGAAAAAATTTCGGACAACGAGGAGCGAAGCGAAATCGCATTATACAGAGACTCCCCGAAAGGGGAGTTTTCGTTTTGTAACATTTGATAAATGATATAATATCCTCATGGATTTAAGATACAGTTATATCCTACTGTTTATTCTGCCTAAACTATTGCCGCTTCTGATCATTTTTATTTTGCGAAAAGATTTACGAAGAGTGATCTGGGCAAAAGGTCTAATCGGTGGAGCGTTGGGTCTCGCCGCCGATTTCTTGCTGACAAAATATTATTGGCAACCATACACACTTTTCGGTCGTGGCATAGTGTCGATTGAATCTTTCATTTATGGTTTTTGCGCCGTGGCATTAGTCGCGGTGATTTATCTATTCATAACAGAACGAAAAGACAAAATTATAAAATTGTACCAAGACAAAAAATTTATCCTCAAAACAATCTCGTTCTATATCGTGATGATAATCATTGGCGGCGGAGTAATTTATTCTATAATGAGAATACTAAACCTCGATGTTTGGCTGTCGACAACATTGGTGATTGTTCTATTGGTAGCGCTGACGATCATTCGCTTGCGAAAATGGCAATTGATCAAAACGTATCTGGGACACGCGCTAATTGTGGTGTTGATAATGCTAGCGATTGGGTCAATTTCATATTTCATCTGGTGGCTGATCTATCCGAACTTTTGGCCAGACGTTTTAATTCTAGATGTAAATTGGAATATCACGATATTAGGGTTCATGCCACTCTCGGAGCTGATTTATTGGACGATAATTTTGGGCGCAGTTGAATTGGAATTAGGCGACCAACCGGGACGAAAAATCGTAAAGAAAAAGCCTATATAATCAACCTATTACATCATAAAAGGAAATCCAAACAGGAATCTCCTTTCTCTGTTGTATGGTATAATTATGGTGATGAGAAAAAAACCGGAAAGGATAACAGTAGCAAAGACCCTCATCAGAAGCGGTGATGATAAACTTTTATATTTGCAGCGTGCAGATGGAGGCGAGAAAACGGGGACAGATTTGCCAGGCGGAGAAGTGGAATATGAAAGCGTTGAGCAAAGACGAGAGGCGGCAGCTGAATCAATAAGAAGAGAGACTAGCCTGCCGGTTCGCTCTGACGATCTGAGGTTTATAAGGCAAGTTCGCCATCGGAGGGGGGGGCGACCGTTGTCAAGACTGTTTATTTGGCAGATGTCAATGGTACACCAGACATCGTGATCGATCCAAGTGGACACAAAAGCTTCGAATGGCGACTAGCTGATGATCCGCCCGGTGATCTGGGGGAAGACTACGGGACTGCACTTAGGGGTATTGCCTCTGCGCTTGCAAGAAAACAGTGATTCTCTTAATTAATTCCAAAACGACCCGTCTCGCAGGGCGGGTCGTTATTTTGATTCTACCTCTGTTGTGGTGGAATTCCTAAACATTATATATCACACAAAACATAAATGCAATACTTTTTATAAAATAAAATAGCATAAATAATATATTGACAAACCGCAACCAGTATGATACACTGTTGGTATACACGCATACGTGTGTGAGATATTAAAGTGAGGGCAACAGAGGTCAGAAATGATCGACGGTGCCCTTTAATGTTCCAGGAAAGGAGCAAAACAATGGCAGGTACTAAAGCAGGTGCCAAAAAGGCAGCGTTAACCAACAAGGCTCGTCACGGCGCAGATTTCTACGCCAAGATTGGCCGCAAGGGTGGCAAGAAGGGCACAACCGGTGGTTTTTACGCCAATCGCGAATTGGCTCGCACCGCCGGCGCTAAGGGCGGTCGCATTAGCCGTCGTGGCCCCGCAAAAAAAGCTAATAAATAGCCTAGCCTGACCGCTCCAAAAAGCAGTGGGAACGGTGGGAGTCGCTCTAGATTCTAGGGCGACTTTTGATTAGACGACGCTTTAGGCCGCAAGTCCGCGCGTCATTGGCCGTCCAGCGCGCGTCACAATTGATGCAATAATAGATTAAGTCCTCGCGCTTCTGGATGCCGGTTTGGCCGCATTTGGGACAGAGCGAGCGCGCGTGCAGCCACTCCCGGTAATCGTCTAGTGCTATTTCTATCACCTCGTCGCTAATTTTCACCCCATATCTGGGCGCTAATTCACGTGCTTTTTCCCAGGCGTCGCGCTCCAGATGCAACAGCTCGACGTCCTGCGCAAAATCAGCGTGATCTAGTAGCGCATGACCCAATTCGTGCAACAATTTAGCGGCTTCGTCGGTGTAAAAAACGATTCTGGCGGTAGGTGACCAACGCGCTACTTCGGACGGCTCGAATTTGAACTCAGAAAAATCGCCCACCAATCGAGTGAGCAAACGTTCAATCTTCATTCATTTTTTCCATCTGTCTAAGGCCAAACACCAGCGCGCCGCGATTGGTTGCGTAGTGCGGATCAGAAACAGCCGCGAATTCCACTCGAGCCACGGGCGGCCAAGCGCGTTCAGCCACTATCTCACGCAAATAATCAGCGTATTTGTCAAAAACCTCCGCCATCCGGCCGCCGATGACGATTTTATCAGGATAAAGCACGGGCAGAAGTACGACGATGCCTGCCGCCAAACCCTCAGCGTACCAACGCCAGATCGGATCGTCAGCCGGCACATCCTCACCTCTGCGGCCGCCGGAACGTTCGAACCAGGCTTTCGCGGAAGCAAAATCTTCCCATTCGACCAATTTTCCATCATGCTCAACCGCTATATGGCCAGGTTCGGTGCGCGCCAAATCGTGCGATAACTCGCCGTCGATCATCATGCCGGCGCCAATACCGGTGCCAAGCGTTATAAAAAGGCCGCGGCCGCGAAAGTCAGGCGGGAAAGCGCCAACCGTTCCAATTTTAGCATCATTTTCGACCAAGACTTTTGCGCCGCCCAGGGCGTTACTTAAATTTTTTGCGATCGGAAAATCAACCCAGCCTAGTCGTAGAGTCGTCAAAATGCCGTTTGTTATTTGACCTAATGTTGCTAAAATTACAACATTTTCCTCTGGAGATTTGATAAAATCAGGGAAATTTTGCTTGATGGCATTGGTGATTTCTAAAATATATTCACTCTTATCATGTGGTGTTGGAATTTCGACTTCGCGCAGCACCGGCGCGGCGTAGGCCTCGCTCGGCGACGAAAAATCACCAGCAAATTGAACAATGCGCGTCTTGGTGCCGCCGGTGTCGATTGTTAAGAATTGCCTCATAACAGAACCATGATACCACAACTTGCGTCGCGGTAAACTTTATGGTATAATGATAAGCGATAAACGTGCGAGAGGAGAAGGCGATGACAAAATTTTTCAGGGGCGGCGAGCGTGGTGCTGTGGCGGGCTATGCCATCAGCGTGGTTGTTTTGGTTGTGGTGCTGATCGGCGGGGTGCTGCTACTCAAGAACTTTAGCGGCTCCAAGACCGATAAACCAGTGGCAGTGGAAACCGGCGAGTTCAAGGCCGACGACGCCAAGACCAACGAAACCAAAACTGAGACGACAGAGGCGACCAACGCCGAGGACGAAAATGACAAAAAAGCCGAAACTACTGTGACCACCACGACCGAAACCGAAACCGTGGCGACGACCGGTGCAACCGGACATGCGCCCGAGAAATTAACCGCCACCGGTCCCGAGGATTTTCTCCCGGTCGTCATCGGTCTAACGCTGGTTAGCGGTGTATTTTACTTGGCATGGGATTACAAAAAAAGTCGCTCAACGCTGCGCGCTAAATTGCTGCAGAAATGAAGAAAGACGATCACCTCTTGCGTTAAGAGTCCACATCTGGTACAATAGACGACAAGAACAGCGAGCAGGGTTATCGCCGATGTTATTAACGGAGAGGTTCTCAGGTTCCCTGGCCAGAATCTAACGGAGAATTATGGTAAAAACTTTAACGATGGATGACTTATTGGCTGGCTCTAGCAGCCCAGTTTTGGAATCGGGCGCGGTCATCGAAGGCAAAATCCTAGGCGTCAAGAAGAACGAGATCTTGGTCGATTTGGGTATCTATGGTGTCGGCATGGTGCCGCGGCGCGAGATTGGCTTTGGTAAGAAATATGAGGCCGACGAAACAGTAGCGGTCAGCGTGGTCGAACCGGAACTAGATAACGGCTACGTGTTGCTTTCCTCGCGCAAAGCCGCCAAAGATCGCGGTTGGGACGAGATCCAGAAAGTCGTCGAGGACGGCAAATCGATCGAGGTGGTGCCGTACGACGCTAACCGGGGCGGCCTACTGATCGAGTATGAAGGCATCCGCGGCTTTATGCCGGTGTCGCAATTGTCGGCCGAGCATTATCCGCGGGTCACCGACAAGGACGAGATCCTGCGGCGCTTGCATGAGCTGGTCGGCAAACCGATGGCGGCACAGATCATCGACGTCGATCAAAAAACCAACAAACTGATCTTTTCGGAGAAAGAAGCGGTCAAAGATGGCCTGGCGGATCGATTGACTAGCCTAAAAGTTGGCGACGTTGTGAAAGGCGTGGTGACCGGGATCGTTGATTTTGGCGCGTTTGTCAATGTCGATGGTATCGAGGGTCTGATTCACATTAGCGAGATTAGTTGGGAGCGGGTGGCCTCTGTGGCGGATGTGTTAAAGATCGGCGACCAGATCGAGGCGAAAATTATCTCGATCGACAAAGATCGCCTCTCCTTGAGCGTCAAGCAAACCACGGCTGACCCCTGGCTAGACGAGGCGGGCAAATTCAAAGTCGGCAATGACGTCGACGGCACGATCACGCGCATCACGCCGTTTGGCGCTTTCGTGCAAATTAGCCCGGCCATTGAGGCCTTGGTTCACATTAGCGAGCTCGGCGAGGGCAGCAATCCGGAAAAGCTGTTCAAACTGAACGAGAAGAAGACATTCACGGTGCTCGAAATCGACACCGAAAATCGGAAGATTTCTTTGGGTGTTAAGAAATGAGCTCAGGCAAATAACAGGCGCGGGCAGTCATCTCGCGCCGGAAAGGAGTGAAGATGGCTGAGCAAAAAATCCTACAACTACCCGACATGATCACGGTCGGCGATTTGGCTGCCAAGCTAGATTTACCTGTGGTCAAATTGGTCGGCGAGCTGTTCAAAAATGGCATAGTCGCAACGGTCAATCAGCGTATCGATCTCGAGACGGCGGAAATTATTATCGACGAGCTAGGGATCGATGTAAAGGTCGAAAAGAGAGCCGCGACCGAAGAAACCGCTCAGCACGAAATTCACCTCAGCGCCAATGCGACGTCACGGCCGCCGATCGTGGCTGTTATGGGGCACGTTGATCATGGCAAAACTACGCTCCTCGATCACATTCTCGGCATGAATAAGGCCGAGGACGAGAGTGGCGGCATCACTCAGCACATCTCAGCTTATCAGACGGAGCGAAATGGGCGCAAAATCACCTTGCTCGATACGCCCGGCCACGAAGCCTTTGCGGCGCTACGGCAACACGGCGCCACGCTGACTGATGTGGTGATTATTGTGGTGGCGGCGGACGACGGTGTTAAACCGCAAACTGTCGAGGCCATCAAATTCGCCCGCACGGCTAACGCCAAAATCGTCGTGGCGATCAACAAAATGGACAAAGAAACCGCCAACCCGCAGCTGGTCAAAACCCAGCTAGCAACCGAATTTGGCCTGAACCCAGAGGAGTGGGGCGGCGACACGGTCATGGTCGAGGTCTCGGCCAAAACTGGCATGGGTGTTGACAAATTGCTCGACATGGTGCTGTTGGTGGCCGACATGGAAGACCTGCGGGCCGACAGCGACGTTCCGGCCGAGGGTTTGGTCATCGAATCGAACTTGGAACAGGGACGGGGCGCGGTGGTGCGGATTTTGATCAGCAACGGTACGTTAAAGGTCGGTGAGTATTTTGTGGCGGGGTCGACTTATGGTCGGGTGCGGACCTTACAGGACTTTGCTGGCCAAACTTTGAAAGAGGCTGGTCCGTCGACTCCGGCGACAATTACCGGGTTCAAGGAAGTTCCCGAATTTGGTCATCGAATAGAAGAAGTCAAAAACGAGCGAGAAGCCAGAAACTTAGCAGCCAAGAATTACGAAGAAAAAGTTCAATCGACAGCCGGCGTTAATATCACCGGTAGCGACTTACTAAAAATGATGAATCGTCAGGTCGAGCAGCAGCATGCTGAATTTGTCGTCAAGGCTGATGTGCAGGGTTCGCTGACCTCTGTTGTAGATTCGCTGAAATTGCTGGAAACCGACGAAGTTGCGGTCAAAATCATCGCTTCGGGCGTTGGCAACATCAGCGAAGGCGACGTGCGGCTGGCCCAGAGTAGCAACGCGGTGATTTACGGCTTTAACGTGACGTTGCCGGCGCAGGTCAAACAGCTGGCAGCGCGCGCGCGCGTTGAAATTCGGTTGTTTAACGTGATTTATGAACTACTGGACGACGCGAAAGCAGAAATGGAAAAATTATTACCAGAGGAGGTCGTCGAGACTCCGGTCGGCGAACTGGAAATAAAGGGCGTTTTCCGCACGACAAAGAACGAGATTATCTGTGGTGGTTTGGTCAAATCAGGCAAATTGACACCGGGGATTCTGGCGCGTATCTGGCGCGGCGGCAGCAAGAATGTCCAGCGTTCCGACGACGAATCAGATAATGAAAACGAGTTGAAACGAAAAGGCGCCGAATTACTAGGCGAAGTTGAAATTACCAGCGTCCAGCGCGAAAAAGCCGAAGCCAAAGAAGTCTTCGAAGGCGAAATGTGCGGCCTGAACCTGAAGCTGCAATCAGTGGCGATCGACCCGGAAACCAAAACAGAGGTCCGCACCGGCAAATATACGATGGAAATCGGCGATCGGGTCGAGGCGTTTACGCGCGAGCTGAAGAAGCGAGAGTTGTAACTTTTCGGGTATAATTGGGTATAAACACAATACCCGATTACTTCTCGCCACATTTTTTGTGACGACTTTTTAGCCTTACAGCACACTTTTGTCGACCACTTTTTGCCGTGAGAAAGTGTAAAAGCGCGTTGGGGTAGCAATATAGGTTGGTTTCATGTTATACACATTCGTAAGTTACAATACTTGATTTGTATAAAATTTGTGCTACAATTAATGTCAAGGAGGAAATATGATTGCACGCGATATAGAAAAAATAGTAAATCGCCTAAAAAAAGAGTTTCGCGTAGTCGCGCTAGTCGGTCCGCGCCAGTCGAGAAAAACCACGCTGCTGAAAAATATTTTGCCAGATTATGCGTATTACAATCTGGAAGATTTGCTGACGAAAGACGAAATTAGCGCTGATCCGATGCGGTTTGTGCGCGTCAATTCGCGTGTGATTATTGATGAAGTA
>WQXA01000032.1 GCA_009785095.1 Candidatus Saccharimonadota bacterium
ATTTCGTGCAAAGTCCCATCGATGCGAAAACGGATTCGCACCGAACTACGTTGGTTCTCGAGATGGATGTCGCTGGCGCTCAACCGGTCGGCCTGGAAAACGAGATAGTCCAACATGTCGGAACTGCGCACTTCGTTCAATTTCTCGGTCATCGACGCAATCGTCGTTTGCCGCTCCTCGGTGGAATCGTCGCCGGTGATCTCCACGTCTTCGTAATGCACCTCTTTCGGCGGATCATAACGCCTCATCATCACCCGAAAAGCCGAGTCCGAAATCAAGACGAATTTGGCTTCCTGAGTATCTTCGGCGGCCGATTTCTTGATATCCTTGACGTGAGATTCGGGCGTCGACAGCGTGATACCGTACAAGAACGGCCGGTCGTGGTCGCCCTCCACCAACGGCACCATGCGATATTTGTACATGTCGGCGATATCCATCATGCCCTCGGCCAGCGGGATGGTTTCTTCCTGGCCGCGCATATCCTGATAAGGCACATTCAACACCCCCGCGCGTCGCGCCGTGTTAGACTCGTCCACCTCACGAAAACGCTGCTGGCGTTTTTCTTCGTCCATTAGCTTGCCACCCTTTTCATACTGAGTATTCTACCACAATTTGCTACAATAGAGCAATGAAGTCGCGTGAATTTGCATCGTCGGGGCGCGAAATTGTCGTCATCGCGCATAATATTAGGTCGATTCAGAACGTCGGCTCGATTTTGCGCACCTCGGAAGGTTTTGGTGTGGCGCGAGTCTTCGCCACCGGCTACACGCCGATTCCGACCAATGGTTTGCCGCACGTGCGCGCCAAGTTGGCGCGGGATTTGCATAAAACCGCGCTCGGCGCTGAGGAGATTGTTGATTTCGTCGCCGCGCCCGATGTGTTTGATTTGATCGAAAAGTTGCGCGCAGATGGCTTTCGTGTTGTTGGGTTGGAGCAGGATGCCCGCGCCATTTCCTTGCCCGAATTCAATAGTGTCATTGCGAGAAGCAAAGCGACGAAGCAATCCAGCGGTAGACTAAAAGCTGGATCGCCACGCTGCGCTCGCGATGACGTGAAGATCGCACTCCTGCTCGGCGAAGAGGTTAACGGCTTGACCCCTGAGCTCCGCGATACGTGCGACGACCTGATCGAAATTCCAATGTTCGGCCGAAAAGAGAGTTTCAACGTGTCGGTCGCGTGTGGGATTGCACTATACGAATTGTCGATTTAATTTTCATTGACTAATGGATACTTTGCTTTTATGTCATCTATACCTTGTGTTGACTGCTGATCACAACCATCTATCCTTGCTGTGCTTTCTTGTATGGCAGGTTGATCGACAAACGCCTTTTCCTGGTTGGGAGTATAGCCATTATTCAAGCGAAACACACAGAAGTTAAGCATTCCATAATAAAGCTCGCAGAAGCCCCCTTCCTCAACAACCTCGCATCTTCCGCATTTATTCTGGACTAGGTTAACTACTTCCTCGGGACTATAATGCCTCGGCTCATCATTCGTCACACTGCTATCCTTCCTTTTTCTCCTAATAACTTTCATATTTTACAGGAAGACCCCCCCCCGTCAAGTGTTTTTGTAATTTTGTCAAGATTCAATCATAAGAATTATTTCATCGCAACACAATCCGCGCCGTAAATTTTGCCGACCGCGGCGATGAGTTTGTCGTCGATCGTCACGCCGAAAGGCATGCGCACGGCGTCCTTTTTGTCGACGCCGAGCACCAGGATGACTTCGTCGTCGCCGGGATGCTTTTTCAGCTTTTCCTTTAATTTGAGTAATTTATCGCCATCGGAAGGATCTTTGACGTGGATAAAAAGTTTCGCCCGACGCTCCTCGACGGCAGAAAGATCGGCGCCTTTCTTGCCATTTTTCTTGGTCGGCGGCGTCGCGCGCGCAGAGCGTTTTCGACTCAAGCCATCCGACGATTCACTCGGAACCTCGACCTCGCCTTTTGGCACGCCGGTCGGCTGATAATTATTCAATTTTTCGTCACCAATGATTTCCAACTCATCGGCGATAACGGACGGATCGGGAGTTTTGTTGCCATCGCGATCGCGGCCGCTAATATAACCCGCGATTTGCACCACCGCGCCCACGTCCAAATCCGGCGGCAGAGTTTCAAACAATTTAGGAAAGATCACCACCTCGACCTCGCCGGTTTTGTCCTCGATGCCCGCGAAAGCCATTTTGCCGCCTTGCTTCGTCTGGATCACGCGCCAACGTTGCAACAGGCCACCCACCACCACTTTACAGCCGTGCTGGTCGGAATTCAAATTGGCCGCGGCATGAGTTTGCTCGCGGAAAAAGACATCGTATTTGTCGAGCGGATGCGAACTCAGATAAAGCCCGAGCAGCTCGCGCTCCCAACCGAGTTGCTCTTTTTCGGAGATTTTTGACGGGCTGGGCGTGATCTCTAAGTGTGTCGCGGCACCGGCGACTTTGGCCTCGTCGCCCAGCATGTCGAACAAATCGCCCTGCCCGCTGGCGGCTTCTTTTTGCACTTTCTGAGAAAAAGCAATAATGTTGTCGAGATTGAACAGGAGATCCGAGCGATCGCCGCGAACTTGCGGGTCGTCGTCACTCGTCGGATCGATCGTGGTGGCAAACCCATCGAACGCGCCAGCCTTTATTAGCGCTTCCCAAACTTTACGATTGCAAGTGCGTGAATTAACGCGCCGCGCGAAATCTTCGACCGACTCGAATTTGCCAAAGTTATCCCGTTGGTTCATCAAATCATCGATCGTGGTGGTGCCGACATTTTTGACTGCCGCCAACCCGAAACGAATGTTGCCGGTTTCCGGCACGACGGCGAATTCCGGGAACGATTCGTTGACATCAGGATTTGTCACTCTGAGACCGAGCCGATTACACTCGGCGATTTCGATCGCTAGACGATCGGTGTTGTTGGCATCACTCGTCATGAGCGCGGCCATGAATGCTGCCGGATAGTGCGCCTTGAGATAGGCCGTCCAATAACCGACCAACGCGTAACAGGCCGAGTGGGATTTGTTGAAACAGTAATTGGCGAATTCTTCGAGCTGCGACCAAAACTGCTCCATGATATCGCGTGGCATGTCGGAATTTTTCATGGCGCCATCAATGAATTTTGGTTTGATTTCTAGCATCATGTCGATCTTTTTTTTGCCGACGGCCTTGCGCAGAAAATCCGCTTCGCCGCCCGTAAAGCCGCACAGGTCTTTGCTAATATTCATAAATTGTTCTTGGTAAACCAAAATTCCATAAGTATCCTTCAGCGAATTTTCCATTTTCGGATGCAAATAAGTAATTTTTTCTTCACCGTTTTTGCGACGAATGAACGACGGAATAAATTGCATCGGCCCCGGGCGATATAAAGCATTCATGGCGATCAAATCATCAAAATGCGTCGGTTTTAATTCGCGCATGTGACGTTGCATGCCGGCCGATTCAAATTGGAAAACGCCGACCGTTTCGCCTTTTTGGAATAGTTGGAATGTCTTGGCGTCGTCCATGGCCAAGTTAGACAAATTAATAATCTCGCCATAAACTTTTTTAATAATGCGCAGAGTGTTGTTGATGATGGTGAGGTTAGACAGGCCAAGAAAGTCCATCTTGAGCAGGCCGAGATCCATGATCGGATCCATCGGAAATTGCGTCGCCACCACGCCTTTTTGCGCCATTTCGAGCGGCGCGAATTTGACCAAATCGTCCGGCGCGATGACTACGCCGGCGGCATGTACGCCGTGGCTGCGAATCGTACCTTCCAAACGAATTGCGAAATCGAGACAGCGTTTGGTCGTCGGATTGGTTTCGTATTCGGCGCGCAGATCGGTGTCATTCTTGATCGAATCAGCCAGTTTTTGATGATGACCTTGCTGGGGCGGCGGGATGAGTTTGCTAATACGATCGGCCTCGGTGTACGGCACTTCGAGCACCCGCGCCACGTCTTTGTAGGCCGCGCGCGCCGCCATCGTACCGAACGTCGTGATATTGGCCACCCGCTCGACGCCGTACTTTTCTGTGCAATAGGCGATGACTTCGTCGCGCCGCGTGTCCTGGATATCGATATCGATATCCGGCATCGAAATGCGATCGGGATTGAGGAAACGCTCAAACAGCAAATCAAATTCCATCGGATCGAGTTCGGTAATCCGAAGCGCATAAGCAATGATCGAGCCCGCCGCCGAACCGCGTCCGGGTCCGAAAACGATGCCTTTGTTTTTGCCCCAATTGATAAAATCCCAAACGATCAAAAAGTAACCATCAAAACCCATCCTCTCAACCACGCCCAGCTCATACTCGGCACGCTCCCGAATGTGCGCCGGCAAAAGTTTCCGCGCTCGCTCGATGGACAATCCGTTGTCTTGCGGCGCCGCGCCATAACGCCACGCCAAACCCCGCCAAACCAACTTGTCCAAATAAGATTTTTCGTCCTCGCCGTCGGGACAATCAAATTTCGGAATCAAAATATCGCCCATTTTGATTTCAATATTACAAGCCTCGGCGATTTTCTTTGAATTCAAAATCAAGTCCGGCCGCTCGTCGCCCCACCGCTCAATAATTTCGCGCGGATCGGTGACATGGAGATGGAAATCTGCCAAAGACATGCGATCTTTGTCCGACAGGAACGAACCCGTGCCAACGCACAGCAAAATCTCGTGCGCTTCCGTGTCGTCAATTTGCGCGTAGTGAGCATCCGCCGTCACCACCGCCGGAATGTCGAGTTCCTCGGCGATTTTGAGCGCACCTTCGTTGATTTGACGCTGGATTTCCCAATGTTTCGGCGCGGCCGGGTGGCCGTGATCCTGTACCTCGATATAATAATGATCGCCAAAAACCGATTTATACCACTCGGCGATTTCTTTGGCTTTTTCATAATCGCCGCTTCGCAAATTTTCACCAATTTCGCCAGACGCGCAACCGCTCAGCACGAAAATACCGTCCTTATATTTTTCCAATAAATCGTGATCAACGCGCGGTTTGTAGTAGACGCCATCGAGATTGGCGATAGTGCTGAGGCGCATCAGATTTTTCATACCGGTTTCGTTTTCGGCTAGCAGCGTCAAGTGATAACGCATTTTGTCTTTTTGCAGATCGCGGTCGTTGTGTTTGCGCGCCGCCACATAGGTTTCGATTCCCAAAATCGGTTTGATATCCTGGGCGCGGGCTTCCTTATAAAATTCGATCCAACCGCTGAGCGTGCCATGATCAGTCACCGCCACGGCATTCTGATCGAAATTTTTGGTGATCTCGATCAACTCAGAAATTTTGGTCATCCCATCCAAAACCGAATGATTGCTATGGTTATGAAGATGTACAAAATCACGCGCCGCCAGTTGAATTTTCCCCTTGCTCATTGGTGAGTATTATAACATACTGGGTATCAACCCCGCCGTAACATCAGACCTAAGATTTTACTTTTCCCAAAAATTATAGCCGTTTCCACTTGCTAACACGCCCTTAGGCAACCAACCGACCCACCAAAGGCCCCTATCGAGTACGCGGGAGCCTTCATCTACTTTAATGCGACGGTCAGCATAATAATTTCTTCTACCAACTATTGGCACACGCAAATCCATACCGGGAACGTCATGGTCTACTTTAATCGTGCCGTCGTTAGTGCCTAGATTACCTTGCGGATCTGTTACTGGGGTCTGCACGTCATAATTCCAAAACGGATTCTCGTCATTAGGAGCGCCTGCACAACGATAAGCTGCTGCGTACAATAGGCCACTGCGCAGACTGGTCGGACGCAAATCATGCTGTCGTCGCGCTTGATCTATTTCATCAACTATACAATCCTCAGCATCCCTGTAAGGTTTTCCTACTCCGCGCATCACGCTTAGCGGATCGTCCGGATTATCCATGACTAGTACGTCTAAATTGATGTGCCTGAGCGGAAATCTGCGCTTGCCCTGACAACCCCTTAGTTCTGGCAGTAGTGGCGCCTTGCTCCCCCTTCCTTTTCTTAGCCCATTTGAAAAATCTACACCCGTGATACCTCTCCTGACGACACAGACAGTATCGGCTATACTGATTGCCTCGCTGGTATTAATTAGCGGCAAATC
>WQXA01000033.1 GCA_009785095.1 Candidatus Saccharimonadota bacterium
GAACGTTGACACCGGTGCGATTTTGGCTGATTTAGAGGAATTTTTGGAGCGACAACACCTTGAATCTCGCGGTCGCGAGGAGGAATTGGCAAAAGGCCGCGCCGACCGCCAAACTCGCGGTTCGTTCCTTAGTAAATTCGCACGAAATTTGACGGCCGCCGCTAGCAATAACGAGCTCGATCCAGTGGTGGGACGCGATCAAGAAATCGATCGAGTTATGACAATTCTTAGTCGCCGTACCAAAAACAACCCGGTGCTCATCGGTGAGGCCGGTGTTGGCAAGACGGCCATCGTCGAGGGGTTGGCGCAACGGATCGCTGACGGCAACACGCCGAGCTATCTGCTCGACAAGAAAGTCTACAATCTCGATCTGGCGGCCATGGTGGCGGGAACAAAATATCGCGGCGAATTTGAGGAACGTCTCAAACGTGTGCTCGACGAGGTCAAAAACGACCATAATCTGCTAATTTTCATAGACGAACTACATCTGCTGATCGGGGCGGGCGCCGCCGAGGGCTCGATGGACGCGGCCAATATCCTGAAACCGGCTCTGAGTCGCGGCGATTTTCGCCTGATTGGCGCAACGACGCTGGATGAATATCGCAAACACATCGAGAAGGACGCCGCCTTGACTAGGCGGCTGCAATCTGTGGTAATAGAGCCGCCCAGCGCCCATGACACTGTGCGCATTTTGACCGGCATCGCGCCCAGATACGAGGAGCACCACGCTGTTAAATTGTCGCCGTCGGTCATCAAGGAAGCCGTGCGCCTCAGCGAGCGCTATCTGCCGGAGCGTTTCCAACCCGACAAATCAATCGACGTCATCGACGAAGCGGCCGCGCGAGTCCACATGACGCGCCACGGCCAGAATCAGAAAACCGAAAATTTGCGTAGTTGTCAAAAAGAGCTCAAAAGCATCACCGACCAGATGGAATCAGCCGTCGGCCGAGAGGATTACGAGCGGGCTGCCCTGCTCAAAATGCGTCTGGCGCGGCTCAATGAGAAAATTTCCGAGATCGAAAAAACGACGACCAACAACGGGCAAATTTCCCTTCGGCTCAACGACATCGCGGCGGCGGTCAGCGCCATGACCCACGTGCCGCTCGAACAATTGCAGCGCTCTGAAGCCACCAAATTGACAAATCTCGAGAAACATCTGTCTAAGAAAATCATCGGTCAAAAGAAAGCCGTAGCGGCCGTGGCGCAAGCGATTCGTCGCTCGCGGGCTGGTATTTCTGAGGACAAACGACCGATTGGTTCGTTTATTTTCCTCGGCCCCACCGGTGTTGGCAAGACTGAACTAGCGCGAGTGCTGGCTGAGCAAGTTTTCGGCCACGATCGGAATCTCATAAAAGTCGACATGAGCGAATTCAGCGAGCGCCACACCGCTAGTCGCCTGGTCGGGGCGCCGGCCGGATACGTTGGCTACGACGACGGCGGGCAGTTGACCGAGAAAATCCGGCGCCAGCCCTATAGCGTGGTGCTGTTCGACGAAATCGAGAAAGCCCACCCGGACGTCTTTAACCTGCTTTTGCAGATTTTGGAGGACGGCAAATTGACAGACAGCCACGGTCGCGCGATCGATTTTACGAACACGGTCGTGATTTTGACATCGAACGTCGGCGGCGACCAGATGACGCGCGACAAGCTCGGATTCAGCGTCGGCGAGTCAAATCTTGACTTGGCGTCGTCCGGAATGACGGATGAGGAGAGAGCGATGAGCCCCGTAACGACGGGCACGAGTCGCGTACGCCAAGGCAACGATTTGACGAGTAACGGTAATCACAAATTCGACGACATCCCTCGCCCTTTGCGCGAGCTGATGCGGCCGGAGCTCTTGAACCGATTCGACGCCATTATCACCTTTAGTAGCCTAACCCGCCACGAAGTCTCCCAGATTCTTGATCTGATGATCGACGACTTGAACCAGCGCTTGGCTAGCAAAGGCGTCGGCGTTGTGGTCAGCGCTAGCGCCCGAAAATTCCTGATCAACAGAGGTTACGACCCGAAATTCGGCGCCCGCCCACTCCGCCGCGCAGTCCAGGACGAGCTAGAAAATCTGATTGCCGAACAAATGATTACTAAGAAAATCGGTCGTGGCGACATCGTTCGTGCTACTGCCAAAAATGGCAAAGTTGCACTAGTAAAACAGAATGAAACTACTCCGGTAAAAGTGACATAGGCTAGGAGCGCTCACTCATCTGCATCATGTACATTATCATGGGTATACTAACAACAAGAACCTGTGTAAGTATTCCGATAACTATTCCTATATCAAATTTTTTTCGATATTCTTTATCAAACTTCTTATCACCGGTCTTTACGCCAAGACCTGCATAGAGTGCTGACAACAGCACGCCGCCAGAAAGTCCCATTACAAATCCCCATGAATAGTCACCGATGACATCGCTCTCTTTTAATTGTTTAAGTTTCCGCTGGTGAAAGTACACCAACACAAAGAAAATTACTGTTGGTATATATAGCAAGAACGTTATAGGTCCCATATCTAATCCTTTCGTTTAATTTGACTCTCTTACGGTAACAAAAACGACACCGCAAGGTGTCTTAACTCCATTCGCAAACCGACTTTCGCCGAACTGCTTATGCGGTGCCGTTATACATCGGCGAACCGCAAGATGCGCTTCGATTTGCAGTTTAAAGTTAAGACTCCCCAATTATACCACATTAGCAAAAACACCATATGTAGTGTCTGATACGCTATATATGGTGTTTGTAAAAATTACAACATTATTTTTTGCTCGTTTCCTGGTCGGCTTCGATGGTGGCGGTGTGGGCGGCTTCGACTTCGGCTTGCTTGGCGGCCAGCTCGGCCTCTTCGGCGGCTTTGGCGGCAGCCTTTTCTTCGGCGGCGGTTCGGGCGGATTCTTTGGCTTCTTCGATAGCTTTTTCGGCCTCTGGGTCGTAAACGTCGTTGATTGATTTGTCAAACGCCTTGCCGGTCAAACGCGCGCTCTTGCCGGCACGATTGCGCAGATAAGTCAAATAATTGCGGCGAACTTTACCGCGCTTGATGACGACGACTTTCTCGACGAGCGGCGAATGCAGCAGGTATGATTTCTCGACGCCAACGCCAGAGGTGATTTTGCGCACAGTGATTCTCGAGTCTAGCGAATTTTTGCGATCACAGCGAATCACCACACCCTCGAACATCTGGATGCGGGTCTTGTTGCCTTCCTTAATTTTTTGGTAAACGCGCACCGTGTCACCGCTGCGAACGTCAACCACCTCGCGCTTCTTTTGCGCGTCGGTGACTTGCTTGACTAATTGAAAAGACATATGATCTCCTTTTGATACAAAACTAACAATGGTTTTCTTGGTTCGCGAAATATTGTAGCACAGAATGTTGGTTTTGCAAAATCTTCGCGGGAATTATTCTTCTTCTGTGAGCGAACTGTTTTCTTTAGGGCTGGGCTCTATGGTGCCATATTCTTGCGCAATGATGTTACCACCGCTACCCACAGTCTCCCTGAATATTTCTCTCGTGCCGTTACGATGTTTGCGCACTTCCAGAGTAGTAACATTACCATTTTCATCAGTAATAACCTCTTTTCCACGGCGCGTACTTTCCCACCCACCCCCTACTCGTCTATTGCCCTGCGATGGGTCAACCAGGGTATAGATTACGGTTCTGCGGAGCGCCTCTATTGAAGAAGTTGCGCCAAGGGCTAAGAGTAGAGTGCCAATCATAAAGCTCTTCGCATCAGAGCCGTCTGGCTGCCAGCCCTCAGCCGCGCTATAAACTATGTTAGAGCAGCCACCTACCATACAGCCAACACCAGCTACACCTGCCAAGACTGACCGCCAAAGTCTATCCTGCCGGCGATTAACTTCTTTTAATCCGTCGCCCCCCCCCGATCCGTTACATCCGGCAACCTCTTAGTCAATATTCCCACATGATCCTTTCGTTATCGTTCCTTGATATTGTAACATACTTTGTCAAAAAACACAAGTTATTGCAAAAAGTACTTGACAACACCCCCCCCCATTGCGTTATAATTACACGCATGAGATACGCTGGAGAAGATAGGCATCCCGCGGCAATCGCTCTGCTCGGTGATGAGGTCATATCAAAATGGCAGTTTCGCAGAAAAAATCACCTGCGCCGCCTGCCTCAGGATGCAAGCCCCTATGGTCTGGATAGGCTTTTAGGCGCCCTCGGCACGAGCTTTCTGAGTGGTAACCCAATACACGGCCATGAACTTTGGAAAAAGTCGTCAGTTGGTGCAGGGTATATGTATCTTGTCTTAGACGCCCTGTTGCGTGGCGGTATTTTGCAGAGCCATTGGGAAGACGAGAATCTAGCGGTAGTAGCAGCAGCGGCGATGGAGGGAGTAGTCATACCCGTAAGAAGAACTTATACCAAAGCCGTCGGTGAAACAGCCAACCACGCAATGATCAGTTTGATCGAGCAGGTAGCTTCTTCCCAGCAGTGAATAGTTTTCGTCCGAGACTGTCACGCCTAATCTACAACACCCGATTAACCTCATCCAGCGTCGTTTCGCCGGTTAGGACTTTCAGGATTCCTTTTTGGAGCATTGTTACCATGCCTTGGTCGGCGGCGGCCTGGGCGATGGCGGCGGCATCGACGTCCTTTTCGTCGCCGCGCAAGAAACCGGCGATTTTGTCCGTCACGATCAATTGCTCCATGAGCACGATGCGGCCGTGATAGCCAAACGGATTGGCCTCGGAGGTGCCCGGTTTATAGAGGCGGAAGTTTTCCAAATCCGGCTTTTCGACGCTGGCCGGTAGATCTTTTAAGACATTTTGAATCCATTCTTTGGTGGCTTCGTCGGGCTCGTATTCGACCTTGGTATCGTCGTCGAGTCGACGCACCAAACGCTGCCCGATGACCAAGCGAATCGCCGAAGCAAACACCGGATTGATGCCAATCATGTCGATCATGCGCGCGAACGCCGCGGCCGCATTGATGGCGTGAAAAGTCGCCAGGAGCAGATGCCCCGTGATGGCGGCTTGGATAGCGGTGCGGGCGGTGTCTTCGTCACGAATTTCGCCAACCATAACGACGTCAGGATCGAGACGCAGAATCGTGCGTACGTTGTCGGCAAAAGTCTGGCCGCGAGTGGTATCGATCGGGATTTGCACCACGCCCGGGATGTCAAATTCGACCGGATCCTCGAGGGTCAATAGTTTGCGCGTCGGATTATTTAGCGCGTTTAGAATCGAGTACAACGTGGTTGATTTGCCGCTACCGGTCGGGCCGACCACCATCACCATGCCGCTGGGATGTTTGACGATTTCTTCGAGCTGCGCGAATTCATCCGGCGATAGCCCCAACATGTCCATGTTCAACATGCCGTGTTCGAAATTGAACAAACGAATCACGGCGTCTTGACCGTAGCTAGTCGGCACCGTCTCGATGCGCATGTTCAGGACGTGATCTTTGTATTCTTCTGATTCTTCACCGAATTTGGCGGCGTCGGCTTTGACGAGCTCGCGCACAATGTGACCCGATTGAGATTCTTTTGCGGCCGTTGACAAATTAGCCACAGACGCGATCGCAAAGAACAGCTCGCGGTACTTGTCATGAGACAAGCTCGCGATTTCGTGCAAAGTCCCATCGATGCGAAAACGGATTCGCACCGAACTACGTTGGTTCTCGAGATGGATATCGCTGGCGCTCAACCGGTCGGCCTGGAAAACGAGATAATCCAGCATGTCGGAGCTGCGCACTTCGTTCAATTTCTCGGTCATCGACGCAATTGTCGTTTGCCGCTCCTCGGTGGAATCGTCGCCGGTGATCTCCACGTCTTCGTA
>WQXA01000034.1 GCA_009785095.1 Candidatus Saccharimonadota bacterium
TCGATAACTTTGACTTTTGCGTCTTTTAGCGTCCTTTATGTCCCTGCGGATGATAAGATCTCAAAACCGAACTTTTCTAATTCCTTAGCGAATTCGACGATGCCGGTTTTGTCGTAGACGCTGATGAGTGCTTTTTTCATGGATTCCTCCTGATAAATTTAAGAATTCGCGACCTTGATCCCCGGGCCCATGGTCGTGGAGACGGCGATCGACAGGATGTAGGCGCCTTTTAGCGAGGACGGTTTGGCGGCCGTTAGGCTCGACAGGAAGACGTTGGCGTTCTGCTCGAGTTTAGCGGCGCCGAAGGAGACTTTGCCGATGCCGAGATGGACGATCGATTGTTTGTCGACGCGGTACTCGACTTTGCCGGTTTTGGCTTCCTTGACGGCCTGGGCGGGATAAGCGGAAACGGTGCCGGCTTTCGGATTTGGCATCAGACCGCGCGGCCCGAGCAAGCGGGCGTATTTGCTGAGCTTTGGCATCAACTGCGGCGTGGCGATCAAAACGTCAAAGTCGATGGTTTCTTTGTCCAGGAGTTTGGTGATGACCTCCTCGCCAGCAATATCAGCGCCGGATTTCTTGGCGGCTTCGACATCGGTTTCAGGGACAAAGGCGGCCACGCGGATGGCTTTACCGGTACCGTTTGGTAAACTAACGGTGGCGCGGATGTTTTGGTCGGCCTGTTTAGGGTCGACGCCGAGCCGGACGTGGATCTCGACGGTGCTATCGAATTTGACCGGGCAAGTTTCGGTGGCTAGCTGCAGCGCTTCGGCGAGCGAATAAAATTTCGCGCGGTCGACTTTGGCGGCGACTTTTTTATAGTTTTTGCCATGGCGCTCGGCCAGCGGACGGGTTTTCGGCGCGGGACCTTTTTTGACCTCAGCCACGGCGTCGCCCTGTGGCGTGGTGTCGCCGGCGGCCTTGCGGGCTTCTTTCTCTTCTTGTGCCTGGACTTCTTCCTCGTGTCTCAGGCTGCGCTTGCCGGATTTGGCGTAGTGCTGCTTCTCCGCGGTGGCGTCTTCTTCGGCTGCGTTCTGCGCGCTCTCGATGGCTGCCTGGATCTCGGCGACAGTGTTTTTGACGCTGAGAGCCAGCCCCAATTTGTCAGCCTCGTTTAGCAGCTCCTGTTTAGTCTTAGCCATCTCTCACTCCTTTCGTGGTGCGTGCGATTTTTTAGATCTCCCACAGATTTAATTAATAGCGTAATTATAGCAGGAACTGTGCAGTTTTACAAACATTGATTTTTTCAGAAATATGTGTTACAATGAAGGGATGAGAACTAGCCCCAGTTTCCGTAGCGTTAGGATTTTAGCGCCAGAAGGAACGGACGCTCTGCGTCAAGAAGTCGGGAGACTAATGACCCCCCCCCATGATGATCTAGATAGTCGTTTCGCCTGGAGAAAAGCACGCGATGATGCGCTGAGAGATATTTCTACGGGTGATCCTGATTTTGCTGAAATACCCAATTCACGTTCAGCACATATCACGCCAGAAATCATAAGCGACTTCTTGGGATACCAGGCGCTCTTGCGTGAAAATCGGAGAAAGGCGGAATTGTTAGCCGAGCGTCGTGCAGCCGTAAGGGAATGTGTGTTTGGTGAATTGCTTAGTCCAGAAGAGAGAATCGGTGCACGAAGAGTGGGCATTATTCGTTCTAAGCATATCGCACAAGGTGTATATGAAAGATTAGAATCTAGGTTCCCACGTGATAGCTACGATCTCTATTTGGATACGACGAGAATCCTAATAGAGATAAATAGACAACACTCACGACCACCACAGCGCCCATCGACAAGCCATTATGCAGACACCTACTATAATAAATTACCAGGTGGAATCCGAAGGCCAAAACCTGAAAGAATATTTGGCTGGAACGCGCAAGTGAATATGCGACATATGCAACCGCAACGACAGAGATTAACTAATGCGCTGGCAGCCCTGTTGCAGAAAAAGAAAAATGAGGGACAAGACCCTGAATCATAAAAGGCGCTATTTTAGAAGTGATGCCAGTTTTTCTATCGCTAAGTTTAATCTTCGACTTCCACACCCATCGAACGAGCGCTGCCGGCGACGATTTTGACGGCGGCGTCGAGGTCGTTGGCGTTCAATTGATCCATTTTTGCCTTAGCGATTTCTTCAGCCTGGGCGCGGGTGATTTTGCCGACTTTGTCGGTGTGCGGTTTGTCGCTGCCCTTCGGAATGCCGGCGGCGGCGCGAATCATATCATCGACCGGCTGCCCGAGACAATTCCAGGTAAAGGTGCGATCCTCATAAATTTGGATGTGGACGATGACGTCCTTGCCCATCAGATCCTTGGTCGCCTCGTTGAACGGATTGATAAAATCCATCATATTCAGACCCCATTGACCGAGCGTCGAACCAACCGGCGGTCCGGCGGTTGCCCGACCGGCCGGAATGCGCAGTTTTAGATTACCGATAATCTTTTTTGCCATAACAAAAATACTCCTTTTGAAGTGCGTAACGTCCTCAATTCTAGCAGAGTTTGGAAGATAAATCAACCTCGTCGAAACGTAGTTTGGGCGCGTTCCTTTACATTAAACAAAAAGAGATTTAGAATAGATGAAAAGGAGGAATAACCATGTCATTTAATCGTTTGATCGCCAAAATAATCGAAACCAAAAATCCCACCGTGGTGGGGCTCGATCCCACGCTCGATTATATTCCGGCCGAGATAAAGGAGGGGGCTTTCGAGGCGCACGGGCGAACTTTGGAGGGCGCGGCCGAGGCGTTCCTCAATTTCAACAAAGCGCTGATCGACGCGGTCTACGACGTCGTGCCAGCCGTCAAACCGCAGGCGGCTTTTTATGAAAAGTACGGTTGGCCAGGCATGCGCGCTCTGTCCGAGACGATCGCCTACGCCAAATCGAAAGGATTGTTCGTGATCGTCGATGCCAAACGGGGCGACATCGGCTCGACCATGGAAGCCTACGCCGACGCTTGGCTGGGGACGGCCGAGGTGGAGGGCGCGTCCTTTACCGCTTTCGGTTGTGACGCGATAACCGTCAACGGATATTTGGGTTCGGACGGCATCAAACCGATGATCGAAGTCTGCCGAGAGCAAGACAAAGCAATTTTCGTGCTCGCCAAAACTTCCAATCCTTCGGCCGGCGAATTGCAGGACATGAAAATCGACGGCAAAACCGTTTATGAAACGATGGCTTCTTTATGCGATTCGTTGGGCGAGTCTTTGCCGGGCGAGCACGGTTACCATGGCGTCGGGGTGGTGGTCGGGGCGACTTATCCCGAACAGTTGGTCGAGTTGCGCCAGAAATTCCCTCGCATTTTCTTCCTCGTGCCCGGCTATGGTGCCCAAGGCGGCGGAGGCAAAAGCGTAGCCGGAGCGTTCGACAAAGACGGCCTAGGCGCGGTCGTCAACGCCTCGCGCTCGCTGATGTGCGCTTGGCAAAAAGCACCCGATTTGACTCTAGCCGAGGCCACGCGCGCCGAAGCCATCCGCATGAGAGAAGACATCGTAGAGAACCGTTAAGAGTTCGGCATGAAAGACGTTATTCTTTTTGACTTAGATGGTACGATTACTGACTCTAAAGTCGGAATTACAAAATCTGTCCAGTATGCCCTGCGTTACTTTGGTATAAACGTTGATGATCCCGACGAGTTGTGCAAATTTATCGGGCCACCTCTGAGGCAATCCTTCAAAGATTTCTATGATTTTGATGACGCGGGCGCAGAGAGAGCTGTCGAAAAATGGCGGGAATACTTTTTAGAAAAAGGTATCTTTGAAAATATCCTGTACAGTGGAATAGACGTCATGCTGAAGAAATTAAAGCGGGGGGGGGGCAAGACTTTGCTTGTGGCTTCAACAAAGTCAACGTCTTCAGCGGAAAAGGTTCTTGAATATCTTTGTATCAGCGAATATTTTACTTTCGTCAGTGGATCGGAGCTCAATGGCGATCGTTCAGATAAGAAAGAACTTATTCTGTACGCCTTAGAAAATGCCGACATTAAGGATATAAGCAGGTGTATTATGGTGGGTGATCGCAAACATGACATTATCGGAGCGAAAAGCGTAGGAATGGATAGCGTCGGGGTTCTGTATGGGTACGGCAATTACAAAGAATTATTGGAGGCGGGTGCTACACACATAGTGAGAGATGTTGAAGGACTGTCTGAGTTGCTTCTTAATTTTTAAAAAAAGTTTTGCCTGTCGCCCCGTGAGTGTTATACTAATAGTGAAAAGGAGGAGTTATGGTCGATTCTCAGAGAGACTACGGGGTGGTTAGCGGCGGAGTTTATCCGGAACTAGCAGCAAAAGTGGCGGAAATTTTGAGCAGGCCTTTGGTCGAGTTAGAACTAAAAAGGTTCGCCAACGGCGAGCGCTACGTCCATTTCGAGGAATCGGTGCGCAAACGCGATTTGTTCGTGGTGCAATCTTTTGCGGAGTGCAACGGCTATACGCTGAACGATGCGTTGATCGAGACACTGCTGATCGTCGACGCCGCCAAACGTGCTTCGGCCGATTGGGTGACTTTGGTGATGCCGATTCTGCCCTACGCCCGCCAAGACCGCAAAGCGCGCAATCGTGAACCGATCTCGGTGGCCGTGGTGATCCGGATTTTGGCGGAAATCGGCGTCAATCGGATCGTGACGATTGATCTGCATTCTGCCCAAACGCAGGCTATCTTTGGTCGGCCGTTTGATCATTTGACAGCTCAGCCGCTGATTCGGGAGCGTTTGGCGGAAATCATTGGCAAGAATAAAAGTGATTTTATCATGGTGTCGCCGGATACTGGTCGCGCCAAAGAAACCGAACAGTACGCCGATGAGCTCGGTGTCAAACTCGTCCACATGCCTAAAAGCCGCGATCACGAGGATTCGTCGAAACTGCGCCGGCCGGACAAGATCGCCGGTGTGGCCGGCAAGAATTGTGTCATTGTCGATGACA
>WQXA01000035.1 GCA_009785095.1 Candidatus Saccharimonadota bacterium
CCGACTTTAAGCATAATTATCCCTGTCTACAACGCCAGCCAGAGTATCGCGAATTTGGTCGACCATGTTTTGTCGCAGGAATTCCGGGATTTTGAGCTATTCTTGATTGATGATGGTTCGACTGATGATAGTCTGAAAATTATCCGCGGGTTAGCTAAAAATGATTCGCGAATTACTGTTGTTCATAAAAAAAACGGCGGTGCCTCATCAGCACGTAACGTTGGTCTAAAAAAGATGCGTGGC
The DNA here is from genome assembly GCA_009785095.1 of Candidatus Saccharimonadota bacterium. GTDB lineage: Bacteria > Patescibacteriota > Saccharimonadia > Saccharimonadales > Saccharimonadaceae > WQXA01. Next base: position 244 of record WQXA01000035.1, read on the forward strand.
AAATATGTCATGTTGCTCGATGCTGATGATGATATCGACCCGACCATGATCTCGAAATTGGTCAATAAAATCACCGTTGAGAAGGTTGATCTAGTGACATGCAGCATCCTGTTCAATCATATTAAAAATGGAAAAATAATATCTAGCACCGATGCTTATCCGCGGCCGACTCTGACGCGGCGAGCCGATGAGTCGTTCATCACTTACGTCGTGCGCTTGCTCGGCACCGATGGGCGACTCTACAATCCGTCAAATAAAATTTATCGGGCAGATTTGATTCGAAAATATAATTTGGAGTACGAAGTGGGACTTAATTTTGGTGAAGATTTGACTTTTAATCTGCATTATCTGAGTGTGGCTAGAAAAATTGCTTTTATTGATGAACCGCTTTATATTTACTATTTTAACATTGCCGAAAATACTTCTGGAAAATCCTCAATAATCTATGCCAATCGCGTCAAGAATTATCAGGAAGTGGAGCGGTTTGCCGACAAAGAGCAATCCGCCGAGCTAGCAAGTCTCCTCGGTTGGATTAAGTATTATTGGTTCTACTCGTTCGTGTTGGCGTTGTGCGCTAGTCCCCTGTCGCGACGAGAGAGGATTGAGCGCTTGCGTGATGCTCTAGCGATTGATGCTCTACCAAAGCCCGGCGACAAACAATACATCGGCAAGGCCAAACATCACTTGGAGTCGATCTTTTATCATTTACGCAAGCGACCCATGGCTATCTATCAAACGGTGCTAATGCTGAATTTTTGCAAGAACAACCAGACCTTCGCCAAAGTTTGGCGGAAATTCGCTAGTCGTTTATTGCGCTAGTAACCATCCGGGTTCTTGGATTGCCAATTCCAACTATCATGACAAGCATCCAGCAGACTTTTTTCAGTTTTCCATCCCAACTCCGCTTCGGCCTTATCCGAGCTAGCATAACACGCGGCTATATCGCCCGGCCGACGGGCTACAATTTTATATGGCACAGATCGATCGGAGGCTTCTTCAAAGGCTTTGACGATCTCGAGAACGGACACGCCTTTACCAGTGCCGAGATTATAAACATTTACACCGGCGGACATTTTAGCCAGCGCCGCCACGTGACCGCGCGCCAAATCAACGACGTGGATATAGTCGCGCACGCCTGTTCCGTCCGGCGTATCATAATCATCGCCAAAGACGTTCAGTTCTTTTAGTTTACCGATGGCTACCTGTGAAACATACGGCAAAAGATTGTTCGGGATGCCGCTCGGATCTTCGCCGATTAAGCCGCTTTCGTGTGCGCCAATCGGATTGAAATAACGCAGTATAGTCACCTCCATTTCTGGGTTAGCCACGGCGACATCACGCAAGATCTGCTCGATCATGAACTTGGTCCAACCATATGGATTGGTTAGGCCGACACCGACTTGGCTAGTTTCCTTTAGCGGTAGCTCGCTCGGATTGCCATAGACGGTGGCACTGGAGCTAAAAATGATTTTGTTGACCTGGTGTGCCAACATTTCCTGGACTAGAACGATTGTCGAATTAATATTATTATCGTAATACTCGAGTGGCTTTTCAACCGACTCGCCGACAGATTTGAGACCTGCAAAATGAATCACGGTGTCAAAATCGTTATCATCAAAAACCTTGCCCAAGCGCTCACGATCACGCAGGTCAGCCTCAATGAACTCGGGTCGCTTACCGGTAATTTTTTCGATTCGATTTAGTACTTCGATATTGCTGTTTGATAGATTATCAATAATAACCACTTCGTGTCCGAGATTCAACAACTCCACTACTGTGTGTGAGCCGATATATCCCATGCCACCTGTAACTAAAATTTTCGTCATGATTTTCCTCCTAACTTTACTATTGTACCACGCGATGTGTTTATGTTATAATGATACTCGAGAAAGGATTCGATATGGAAATAGAAAAGAAAAAGACATCCAAAGCAGTAATTATTACGGTATTGGTGATAGTGTTCGTTTTAGCGGGTGGCGCAGGTTATTGGTACCTCAACTCAAACGGTTTTTTTGATCGCTCCGGTGAAGAAACCGAACAGACAGACGGCGATGGCGACACCACCAACGTGGAAGATAAAAATGCCACCGACCCCACTCTGAGTAGCAGCAAGAACGACGACGATAAACCCCCCGTCGAAGTGGATGATAGCGGCAAGAAAGTTGCGCAGGTTGGTATTACCTACGCTAGTCAAAATGGCGATGTGGTCGAGGTTCGTTCTGGCGTCAACAACATAATTGAGGAAAGTGGAACATGCCAATACATTTTCACACAAAACTCTCTGTCGCTGACTCGCACCAATAATGCCATTTTTACCGGTACAGGTATGAACTGTGAAACCATAAATATCCCAGTCAAAGATTTCCCCGCCAAGGGCGAATGGCAAATGGTTGTAAAATATACATCATCAACTGCGGCCGGAACTTCGCAAACTAAAACGGTTATGTTAAAATGAAAGTTATGAAAATCCACCGCCAATTTCGCCGTTTGTTCGGCCTGACCGGTTTGGTGATCGCTGTCGTTGCCACAGTGTTATTTGCTGGTTTTCGACCCAGCGCGCCGTCCTCGATGGCGCTCAGTGGTGCGGATTTCAAGCCCGGCCGCATTATTGATGATGCGGTTTTTTATAATAAGGACGCCATGACTGCGGCACAAATTCAGAGCTTTTTGAATAGCAAGGTGCCGGTTTGCGACACTTGGGGAACCAAAATTTACAGTGGCAGCACCACTCGCGCTCAGAGTGGTACCGCGCGCGGCAATCCGCCGCCCTTTGTCTGTTTAAAGGATTACCGTCAGGATGTCCCCGCCATGGCAGCTAATAGTTATTGCGGCGCTATAGCATCAGGCGGCAACCAGACTGCTGCCCAAATAATCTACGCTGTGTCCCAGGCCTGCGGCGTTAATCCCCAAGTTACGCTCGTTCTACTGCAAAAAGAGCAAGGTCTGGTGACTGACGACTGGCCGTTTCAAATCCAGTATCGCAGCGCGACCGGTTATGGTTGTCCTGATACTGCCGCCTGCGATGCAGCGTACTATGGCTTTTTCAATCAAGTTTACCGCGCCGCTTGGCAATACAAACTTTACCGCGCCAATCCAAACAACTATCGACACAGAGCTGGTCAGAATAATTCTATTCAATATAATCCAAACGCCAGCTGTGGCAGCAAAACCGTCTACATCGAGAACCAAGCAACGGCCGGCCTCTACAATTACACGCCGTATGTGCCCAACCAAAAGGCGCTCGATAATCTCTACGGCACCGGTGACGGTTGTTCGGCCTACGGCAATCGGAATTTTTGGCGGATGTTCACGGATTGGTTTGGCAGTACAAATGGCCAACTAGCTTCGTCCGGGCTGGTGGTCAATAACAACAAACCTCTCGAGATGGCAGAGGGCGAAAAAGTTCCTGTTACATTCACCGTGAGTAACCCGACGAACAGTACTGTGAACTTTCTGCGTATTGGCGTGGCAGCCAGAGGTCCCGATAACGAGAATTTGGATTTGCCATGGGCTAGCAACGTAGCGCTCAGGAGCGGCGCGAGTTATACTTATAGTAACTCTCTCCAGTCCAAAGGCGAGGGTGATTACAAGATTTTCATCAGCTATATATTGGCCAGTAATCCCAATGAGTGGGTAGAATGCGCCATCGGCACGCCGTCCCCTACTTGCTATAATTCTTTTACTATCAAACGACCTATCGAGATGGTGAGCGGGCTGTCGCTCAAAAACGATAGTGGCGAAGAAAAGACATCCTTTCATATCAATCAAAATGTAACGGCTAGCTTTACCATTAAAAACACCAGTCAGAAGTATTCTGCTAACGCCGGTAGGCTCGTCGTAGCCGGTAGGTTGTCTAATCAGCAGAATGTAGATTTTACATCAATGTCATCAGAGGTTACCCTAGCGCCTAATGCGACTTATACTTACACGATAAAAAGAACATTCTCCTCGTCGACTAGTGCTAGATTTTTTACTTCACGAAATATTAATGGTGTTTGGGACGAGTTGCCGTTTAGAAATCCAAATGGTGTTAAAAAAGAAGCAACTATCAATATCCTGCCCCAAACCACCCTCACCAAAGGTATTGCTCTGTCGTCTAACCACCTGGGTCAGCGAACTGTGACTATGGAAGTAACCAACTTTGGTAACACAGCTGTTACCTATCCAATGTTAGGC
>WQXA01000036.1 GCA_009785095.1 Candidatus Saccharimonadota bacterium
CTTCCAAGCGTTTGCTCCGCTCTGACTTATCTGTAAATTCGTTCTTGAACTGGCGCATAATTCGTCGTCGTTCGCGTAAAGAATGTGGCAGGAGGCGCCATGAGCGGAAGACTCCTTTCAGCGCCGGCCAGCCCTCGCCGCGGGTTATCTTGAACCCAAAGAACATAATGTAGGCCAGGAAAAATCGCCAAACCACGCTCAACAACATCTCGCGCGGTACATTTTTCCACATCACAACTGGCAGATTTGCGAAAACCTGCCTGGTTTTAAAAGCGCTGGTCGAGCTGACGCCACCACGATGATAAACTATCGCCGATTGTTCGTAATAAAACTTTTGACCCAATAATTGCCCGCGCCACGAAATGTCGACGTCTTCGTTATAGGCGAAAAGTTTTTCGTCGAATAATCCGACCGTGCGAAAGAAATCTGTTTTATATAAGGTTGCACCACCGGTTGCGCCGAACACCCAACCCGATTTTGATGCTTTTTTGACCGGTAAATTCTCGTCGCGCTGCTCTGGCACGCCCCAGCGCGTGTAGATATCACCGGTGTTGATGATCTTTTCACCCTTTTCGTCCAGCATCAGGCCGGTTGCTGCGTCGGCGCCAGTTTTCTTTATAGTCATTACCAGATTTTTCAGCCAGATTTTTTCGACCGTTGCGTCAGGATTCAACAGTGCGGCCGTGTCAAAATTATTCTTCAGCGCGTACGAAATCCCAACATTTACGCCACCGGCGAAACCAGTATTCTTTGATTGAATATCGAGCGTAATTGGCTGCGGAAAATCCTTGATGACTTTTTTTAATTCCATAACCTGCTTTTTCTGATCACGGTCGCTGTTTTCAACAATGTAAACCTCAAAGTTTTTATAGGTTGATTCGGCTAGCGACTGCAAACACTCGGCCGTGTCACGCCAAGCGTTGTAATTAAGAATCACAACCAAAACTTTCATCTTAACCATGTTAGCATACTATGTTAGAATATATGTCAAAGTAAGGAGGATTTGAATGAAATATTTAGTCACCGGCGGCGCGGGATTTATCGGGGCGAATTTTGTGCACTATGTGATTAAGCAAAGGTCGGACGCGCACGTTACCGTGCTCGACAAATTGACCTACGCGGGAAATGAAAAAAGTTTGGCGGGTTTACCAGAGGATCGATTTACTTTCGTTGAGGGTGATATTTGCGACGAGAAACTGGTCGGTGATTTAATTAAGGACGTCGATATCGTGGTAAATTTCGCCGCCGACACCCATAACGATAATTCTCTGATTGACCCCTGGCCGTTTATCGAGAACAACATTCTTGGCACATATCATCTGTTGCAAGCGGTGCGAAAACACGACAAACGCCTGCACCACATTTCCACCGACGAAGTTTTCGGCGACTTGGAACTGGACGACCCGAACCGCTTTACTGAAACTACGTCGTACAATCCGTCGAGTCCGTACTCTGCCAGCAAAGCCAGTTCCGACCATTTGGTCCGCGCCTGGATTCGTAGTTTCGGCATCAAGGCGACTATATCAAATTGCGCCAACAACTACGGTCCGTATCAGCACGTCGAAAAATTTATTCCGCGGCAAATTACCAACATCCTTAGCGATGTCAAGCCAAAGCTTTACGGCGCTGGCCAGAATATCCGCGACTGGATTCACGTCGATGATCACAATGCGGCTGTGTTGACGATTATCGAAAAGGGAAACTTGGGCGAAACCTACATCATCGGCGCCGACAACGATCATATCAACAATAAAACAGTTATCGAAATGATCTGCGAGCTAATGGATAAACCGCGCGATTGGTACGAGCACGTCAATGATCGGCCCGGTCACGACATGCGCTACGCTATGGATTCGAGCAAGTTACGACGCGAACTTGGTTGGATGCCGCAGTACACCGATCAAGCCGGCATGCGCGATGGCCTGAAAGAGACTATTGACTGGTATCGCGAAAATGAAGCTTGGTGGAAGCCAGAAAAAGCCGAAACAGAGGCGAAATACCAGAAAACCGGTCAGTAAAATATGTTACAATATTTCTTGAATATTTAGGAGGTATAAGTTGGCAGACTTTGAATTCGATAAAAAATTAGCAGTCAAAAAGGTCAAAGAAATCCCAGGAATTATAGAATTCGATTTGACAGTGCTGGGCGACAACCGCGGCTGGTTTAAGGAAAATTGGCAGCGCGAAAAAATGGTAGAACTTGGTCTACCAGATTTTAAACCAGTGCAAAATAATTTTTCCTTTAATAACAAAACCGGCGCGACGCGCGGTTTGCATGCAGAGCCGTGGGACAAGTTCGTCTCTATCGGCTCGGGGAAGATTTTCGGCGCGTGGGTCGATATTCGCGAAGGTTCGCCGACATTCGGCAAGACTTACACTACAATTCTTGATCCGGGTAAAGCAATTTTTATTCCACGCGGTGTGGCAAATGGTTACCAAACTCTTACCGATAATGTGGTTTATACTTATCTGGTAAATGACCATTGGTCGCCAAACGCCGAGTACTCTTTTGTTAACGCAGCCGACCCGGTCCTGAAAATAAAATGGCCGATTCCACTGAACGACGCGAAAGTGGAAATGAGCGAGAAGGATAAAAATCATCCGCCACTAAAAGACGCGATTAAAATTAAGTCAAAGAAAGTCATGATCACCGGCGCCAATGGACAACTGGGCTCGGAGCTGAAGAAACTTTACCCCGATGCGGTTTGTGTTGATCGCGATGAATTCGATATCACCGACTGGTCGCAGTTCGCCAATTACAACTGGCGCGAGTTTGATTTGATCCTGAACGCTGCGGTCTATGCTAACGTCGACGGTGCCGAAACCGATGAGGGGCGGCACGCGGCCTGGGCGGTTAATGTAACGGCTGTGCGGAACTTAACTAAAGTTGCTAATGAGCACAACATCACATTAGTTCACGTTTCATCAGACTATGTTTTTGACGGCACAGTCGAAATTATTTCTATAAAATGGCTCATTCTGCCTATTGCCATAAATTTCTTTCCCTCCCCGCTTGACAAAGTAGATACAGCTGTATATACTATTGTTGAGGTGATTATTTTGGAAACAGCTAAATTATTTACAAGCGGCGGAAGTCAAGCTGTACGTCTGCCTAA
>WQXA01000037.1 GCA_009785095.1 Candidatus Saccharimonadota bacterium
CGATTGATGATAGCCCAGCCAAAGCGGCCGGACTCAGGGCGCACGACGTGATTACGGCTATCAATGGCGAGAACGCGGTGTCTTGGGCGCCGGAAAAAGCCGCCACCAAAATTCGCGGCGAGGCTGGCACCACGGTCAAGCTAACCATTTTGCGCGATGGAAACACAGAAGAATATTCGATCACCCGCGCTAAAATCACGGTGCCGAGCGTCGAGAGCGAGATCGTCGACGGCATCGGCTATATGCGTATTTCGCGCTTTGGCGACGACACGGCGAGTTTGGCGCGAGCTGCGGCCAAAGATTTCAAGGACAAGAACGTCCGAGGCGTGATTTTGGATTTGCGCGGTAATGGCGGCGGCTATGTTGACGCCTCGGTCAGAGTGTCTAGTCTCTGGCTCAAGGGCAACCTCACGGTGGTCGAGGAGCGGCGCGGCAACAAGGTCTTTAGCACCGAAAGATCCCTGGGCGACCCGATTCTACAGGGCGTGAAAACGGTGGTCTTGGTCGATAGCGGTTCCGCCTCGGCTAGCGAGATCGTCGCCGGAGCGCTCCGGGACAATGGCGTGGCCACTCTCGTCGGCACTAAAACCTACGGCAAAGGCAGTGTCCAGGAAATCCTGTCGCTGTCTAGCGGCGCTAGCCTCAAAATCACCATCGCCAGGTGGTACACGCCGAAAGGCAAAAACATCGACGGCAACGGCCTCGAACCCGACGTCAAAGTCGAAATGACGGCCGAAGAATTCAATGCCGACAATGACACCCAGCGCCTTAGAGCGATTGAGATTTTGAAAAAGTAAAACGGCTGCGCCCCAAGACTTGTCAAAAAAGTCTAAATCGCTTATGATAGAAGCATGGAACAAACCAAACGCAAAATTTTGTTGGTCGAGGACGACGAAACGCTGGCATCGATATACAAACAGCGCCTCGAATTTGAGGGTTTCGATGTACAGCACGTCAATAACGGAGAGGACGCGCTTAGCACGGCCGTTAAATTCCAGCCCGAACTAATCCTGCTCGATGTCATGATGCCGAAACTTAACGGTTTTGACGTTTTGGATATCCTGAGAAATACTCCATCGACGCGCAACATTCGCATTATTATGTTGACGGCGTTATCTCAACCCAAGGACGCCGAACGCGCTCATGAACTCGGCGCGGATGATTTCCTAGTCAAATCGCAAGTCGTGATCGGTGATGTAGTGGCTCGAATCAAACACCAACTCGGTATGGGCGACAAACAAACTCCGTAGCTCTACTCTACGCAAACCTGGGTTCGCCAAACGATTTTGCCGGTGAAGGTGCGGACTTTTCGTTTGACGAATTTGACCACGCCGTCTCTTCCGGCGTGAATGGTGAAATTGCGGCTAACATAAGTGCCGGGGCCGGCGATTTTGGTGGCGCCGACTTGGCGGACGATGACCGCGCCGCTTTTGACTTTTTGACCACCGAAAACTTTGACGCCGAGCCGACGACCGGCGTTGTTGTGAACATTTTTCGAGCTACCGCCCGCTTTGACATGTGACATAGAAAAGAATCTCCTTTATAGATTTGCTATATTGTAGCAGATTACGGCTTGCGACGCAAGACCAAAAGCTCCCTAGCCACGATCTGTCCCTCGCGATGGTAAATTAGCGGTTTTTGCTTTTCTGAATAATAAATTTGCTCATAATCAAAAGTCGCTAGTTGATGCGTCAGAGGTAGGTGGTACGTTTTGTTATTCAAAAACCAACACGGCACGGCGACGCAAAGGCCAGCTCCGGGCGCGATTTGGTTAGCCAAATTTTTCAAGAATTTGCTGATAATGGTGTTACAAGTCGTGATATTTTGTTGTAATTTTTCGGACGGCGGGGCGGTGGAATAGGGTTGACCGAGGTAAGTTTCAGTGACGACGAGGTCAATGGGCGGCGTCCAAGTAAAATTCGTGGCGTCGGCGACCGCGAGTTTCTGGTTGATTTTGATGTGCAGCCGCTCGCTCAGCCAGGTCAGATTTGCTTTTGAGTATTCAATCATACGCGGTTCGATATCGGTGCCGGTGACGTCAAAACCCATCAGGGCGGCTTCCTGGAGCACGACGCCGGTGCCGCAGAAAGGATCGAGCAGGGTTGTCTTGTTGCCGTCCGACGCCAAATTTACCATCGTCTGGGCGAGTTTTGGCGGGAGCATGCCGACGCGGGCGTCGCGTTTGGGGCGGCCGCGGTCGCGCAGAGTGTAAGCGTTGAGATCCTGGACGCCCGTCAATTCCGCGATAATTAGCCGATGACCGAGATAAGCCATGAGCAGCTCGATTTTGTTCGGCGACGTGCCGAGGCGATTGCCGAGCGTGGCGGCGTCGGCAATCTCGGCCGCCTTGTTGGGCAGAATGCGCAACGAGCGATCCAATTTGGTTTTCAAAAATTTGGCAGTTTTGACTGCGGTGGCGGCGGAAACGTTTTTGCCATAGTGACTGATCCCCAACGTGATTTTCCCGGCGGGCAGGTCGGAGAGCTTGTCCAGCAAAAACTTACCCGGTTGACCGTCGGCGTCGTAAATCACCCGGCCGCATTTTCGCACTCCGCCCAGAACGTCAATATTCGGCGCGGTCTCGGACGAAACCAACGCGATATTCGGCAGAACCAACTCGGCGTTACCAAAAACTGCCCTTAGCTCCGCGAGACCAATTTCCGGCTGGCGACCCAAAACGAATAGGTAATTCATATCAATATTATACCGCACATTCGTCATTGCGAGGAGCATAAGCGACGCGGCAATCCAGTAGATTGCTCTAGTCCAATTCTGGATCGCCACCCCCGGATCAAGTCTGCGCTCGCGATGACGAAAAATCCTAGGGGTTGACAGAGAGAGAGAGAGAGTACTGTGGGTGCAGCGAAGTAAATTGACGAAGGAGAATGTAATTATGTCAAGTCCAGTAGAGGCAACGCCGAGCCCGTACGATCCAGCACTGTCGAATCCGGGCGCTACGGATCCACGCCCAGACCTACTAACACTAGAAGAATTGATAAAGGAAATAGAAGGCGTATTTGATCCAGCGTGCGAATTGACAGAAGGGCGAGGTAGAGTAATGAAAAATATCCCCTCATTAGCCCA
>WQXA01000038.1 GCA_009785095.1 Candidatus Saccharimonadota bacterium
TAGCGACGTTGCTAACGGAGGATATCGCCAATGACCACCAAGAAAAAATCCAAAGTCCGCCTAGCGCGGCCGAAACAAACGCGGCGTGTCTTGACGCGCTCGCGAATTATGCGCTACGGCGTGCGGAACTTTACGCGTAATGCTTGGCTAACGGTGGCGGCGACGGCGGTGATGACTATCACGCTTCTTATTATGCTGGTAACAGTGGTGATGAGTCAGATGCTTAATAGTACGGTCGATAAATTGCGCGACAATATTGACGTTTCGATTTATATCGATCCCAAGGCTGACGATGATATTCTGGAACAATTAAAGGGCAAAATGCGGTTGGTCGAAAATGTCAAAAGTGTCAGCGTTAGCAACAGCCAAAACGAATACGAAAAATTCGTCGAGGAAAACAAGGACGATAGCGACCTAATCAAGACGATTTCTGATATTGAGGTTAATTTTCCTTCGGTTATTCACGTTCGAGTCAATGATCTAAATAATCTAGAGCCGATCCGCGAGATGGTCGAAGAAAATCCGCAATACCAGAAGTGGCTCTACGCGCGGCGGGCGCCGACCTATGCTGGTGACCAACAAGTCACAATCAACCGGATTGCTAATTGGGCGAACTTGGCGCAGCGCGGCGGTTTGGTTGCTGGCGGGGTCTTTCTCATTATTTCGATTTTGGTTATTTTTAACACTATTCGCATGGCGATCTTTAGCCGACGTGAAGAAATCGACATGATGAGGTCGGTCGGTGCCGATCGGCATTTTATCCGAGGGCCGTTCCTGATCGAGGCGCAAATGTACGGCGTTCTAGCGGCGGTGATCGCGACGGCTTTGGGGTACTTGGCTCTGATGTGGCTGGCGCCGGGGCTGTCTAACGCTGGTGTGATGGTCGAGCCGATCGAGGACGTTATGACATCTTGGTGGTGGTTAGTGCTGCTGGCTATGATCGCGGTCGGGGTGGCGATTGGCTACATATCGGCGCGATTGTCAGCTCGACGTTATTTGAAATAGTTTCTGAGTTTTCCACAGGTGAGAGGTTGCGAACATAAGCGTAATCTGCTATTATTGACGTACGGTCTCCTGACCACCACTTTAAAAAGGGAGGGCAAAGTGAAATTTAGAAAATCATCATCATTACGCACCAAGCCCGCCAACGGCGGTTGTTTTGCCATCAAGGCGAAAAAAATCACCTTGCTAGTCATCGCTGGTTTGATTTTATGGGGTGGTGCGGTCGTTCTCAAACAACAGGACTCGACTGTCTTGGCCGCTGGTTATTACGAAGAAAAAATTGCCAAACTACGGAACGAAATCAATGGCTACAACGCTCGCGCCAAAGAATTGTCGGAACAGGCGGATAGTTTGTCCAACGCCGTGGCGCAGTTGCAAAATCAGCAAAACGCCATCCAGGCTGAGATCAACCTCAACAAGGCCAAAATCAGCGAGCTAAACGCCGAGATCGCCGCCAACGAAGCCAAACTAGAGGAACAGAGCGCGGTTCTCGGTGATACTTTGGTTGACATGCATCTAGACAAACGAACCACGCCGCTAGAGATTCTGGCTAGCAGCAAAAACTTGAGCGATTACGTCGACAAAGCCACCCAGCAGGCCACGGTCAAGGAACAAGTCAACATTTCGATCAACAAAATCAGCGAGCTGAAACAGAAATTACAAGAAGAAAAAACGGCGGTTGAGCGCCTTTTAAAGGATCAAGAAACCCGAAACAACCAACTAGCCTCGATGAAGCGAGAACAGCAAAATCTCCTGAGCGAAACCCAAGGCCAAGAGGAAACCTATAAACAATTGACTAATAAAAACAAAGAAGAAATCAGCCGACTCCAAGCCGAACAAATCAGGCTCAACCAGAGTTCAACCGGCGGCGGCTCGGTTGTGGCCGGCGATCCGAATCGAGGCGGCTATCCGGCGTATCTGCATAACGCTCGCATCAGTTCGCTCATTGACCCGTGGGGCATGTTCAACCGTCAATGCGTTAGCTACACCGCCTGGAAAGTGCACCAAAACTACGGCAACATGCCGTACTGGGGCGGTATCGGCAACGCTAACCAATGGGACGATAACGCCCGACGACTCGGCATTCCGAACGGCAAAACGCCAAAAGCCGGTTCGGTCATAGTCTGGGACGTTGGTAGATACGGCCATGTCGCCTGGGTGGAAGCCGTAAATAGCAACGGCACGATCAACATTTCAGAATACAACCAAGGCGGCGACGGCCAGTATCACGAACGATACAACGTCAACTATATGAAAGAAATTAGCTATGTGACCTTTATATATTTCGGCGAGTGGAAACGCTAAGCACACAGAACTCTGGCTGGTATTGATATAAAGTTTATGCTAACATGGAATGAATGAAAGTGACTTTGAATCCTATGAGTTCGGGGGCAAAGCAAGCGCCGAATATGAAGAAAACCGTCGGTGTGTCTGTTGCGGTTTGTGTGTTTATCGCCCTAGTCGTTGGCGTGATTGGTTTTACTTTGGGTACTCGCCATCGCCAAATTTTCACAATTATCAGCGGTGGCGGTCTCGATTATTCTGAGCTCGACGAAGTCTACGAAAAACTAAGCAAGAGATTCGACGGTAATCTAGATACCAAAAAACTAATCCAAGGCGCCGCGGCTGGCATGGCGTCGGCGACGGGCGATCCTTACACGGCATATTTCACACCGAGCGAGGCCAAGGAATTAGATAGCGACCTCAGCGGCTCATTTTTCGGCATCGGTGTGGAGCTCGGTCAAAACAAAGACAATCAA